>JAAYEN010000116.1 GCA_012728775.1 Tissierellia bacterium | reverse complement strand
TTAATATGAATTTTTGAAAATGGAGCTTGTACAAGAACGTTTGTTAAGTTAAAAATTGTATGCCCATTCGCAATTTGTCTAATAATATCATTAGGTGTAAAACTAGTTACCAAAGCCTCTACAGGGAATCTAAGTCCTGCCATAAATATCAAGGAGCCGCCTGCATTAAATAAGAAATGTAGTAATGCTGCTCTTTTTGCATTTTTACTTGCACCTAAACTTGATAACATAGCTGTAGTAGTAGTTCCAATATTCTCACCTAATAATATTGAAAATGCTACGGGAAAGCTGATTAAACCTTGACCTGCTAGAGCTTGTAATATTCCTATGGTAGCACTTGATGATTGCACAATAGTGGTAACAACAAATCCTACTAATATTCCCAACCACGGATTTTCCAATTTAATCATCATTATAGAAAAAATTGGATTATCTTTTAGATTTGCAAGTCCTGAACCCATCATATTCATACCGGCGAATAATAATCCAAATCCAATTATGATATCAGCGATATCTTTTTTAGACTTAGATTTAAAAATTAATTTAGCTGCTACACCAATTCCAATAGCAATCGGAGCAAAATCTGTTAGTTTAAATGCGATAATTTGAGATGTAATAGTCGTTCCTACGTTTGCACCCATTATAACGCTAAAGGCTTGAGTGAGATTCATTAATCCAGCATTTACAAATCCCACCACCATAACAGTAGTTGCACTTGAACTTTGGATAAGCATAGTTACGATGGTACCTAATATAATACCCATTATCTTGTTTTTAGTTAAAAAACTTAAAATATCTCTAAGTTTAGACCCTGCTGCTTTTTGTAAGGAATCCCCCATTAGGTTCATTCCATAAATAAATAGACCCAACCCACCAAAAGTGGTAACCACCATATTCATTTTTTTACTCCAATCCCGGAAAATTAATTTGTCTTAAAGCTTCGAACAGAATAATATTAGCACTATTAGCTAAATTCAAACTTCTACCATAATTTTTTAGCATTGGAATTCTAATATTATTTTCTGGATTCAGATCCAAAATCTCTTTTGGCAATCCTTTAGTTTCTCTTCCAAACACTAAAAAATCACCGTCGTTGTATTTTACGTCGGTGTATCTTTTTTTTGATTTTGTAGTTGCAAAGAAAAAATTGTAATTATCTTTATACTTAATATAAAGATCAAAAAACGAATCAAATAATTCAATATTACTCAATTCCCAATAATCTAAACCCGCTCTTTTAACTTTAGAATCGGTCATTTCAAAACTCATAGGTTTAATGATAAACAACTTTGAATTAGTCAATCCACAGGTGCGTACTAAAGCTCCAGTGTTAAATGGAATTTCAGGTTCAACAAACACAACATTAAGCATAACAAATACAAACTCCTTAAAAAATTTATAGAAACTTGTTGAATTAAATAGCTTGATTGATCTTATTTAAAACTATTTAAAGTAATATTATTTATGAAGCAATAAAAATCGAAAGTTAATTTTAATAATTTGAAACCATTAAGGATATTTTTACATAATAAAAACTTTAAATAGATTATCCTTTTAAAGCATCCTTTATAACTTCTTTAAAAACATCCTTTGGCTGAGCTCCTTTTAATGAATAATAGTCATCAAATATAAAATAAGGAACACTTGAAACTCCAGAATATCTTGCAGTTATAAGTTCTGCATTAACTTCATTTACCATTTCTTGAGATTCTAGCATGTGCAATACTTTTTCTTTATCTAAACCTACCTTCTCGCCAATTTCACTTAACGTTTGATAGTCTGCAACATTTTCCCCTAAAGTAAAATATGCTTTCATAAGTCTTTGGGTCACCTCAAGACCTTTGTTTTGCATTTCAGCATACATGATAAGTCTATGAGCATCAAAAGTATTTACATTTTTTATCTCCGTTAAATTAAAGTCTAATTTATCACTTTCTGCGTATTTAATCATATTATCTAGCATTTGCTTTACTTCATCTTCAGAAATTCCATAGCTTTTCATAAGATAATCAGTATATCTAGACTCTTCTATTTTAGGTAAACTTGGATTAAGTTGAAACGGTTTATGTTCAATTTCAATAAGTTCATTTGAGTAATATTCCATAATTGTATCCGTCAACCTTTTAAGTCCAATATAGCAATATGGACACGCAATATCTGAGAAAACTTTTATTTTCATTTACTTCACTCCCATTTTAATATATATTTTACAATATTTAAACCTTTTTTTAACAATTCTGTGTTTTTCTTGAAAATTCTATGTTATTTAAATAACAAATCACATCTACTTAAAGATGTGACTTGTTTTACTTTATACTAGAACCCTTAGTTCCATAGCTGGTTTTCGAATATAAATTAGATTCGAAAGTAACCATATTTTTTTCTTTATCTTTACTTTCATCTAAGGCAATTTCTATTAATCTATCCATGAGTTCTTGAAAGTTTATTCCTGTTTTTTCCCATAAATGATAACTTGTCGATCCAGGCAATGTGTTTATTTCATTAACATAAACTTTTTCGTTATCTTCTAATAAAAAGTCAATTCGAGCAGTTCCAGCACAATTAATAACTTTAAAAGCCTGTTTCGCTAATTCTTCAATCTCAATTCTAATTTTATCAGGAACATCTGCAGGAAGTTTTCTTGTAGACCCTCCACCTTTTTCGTATTTATTTTCAAAGGTTTGAACATCCACCCATCCAATTGGTTCTTCTAATATAGATGCAATTACATCCTCTTGTCTTCCTAATACTGCACAATTTATTTCTCTAAGATTATCTATAGCTTCTTCAATAATTATTTTGTCGTCATAAAAAATTGCAATTTCTATCGCTTTTAATAAACTCATTTTATCTTTTGCTTTAGTGATTCCTATACTAGATCCTAAATTAGAAGGTTTTACTATTAAAGGATAATTCAGTCTTTCAACATTTAATAAAATCTTTTCAGGATCCTCTAACCACTCATCTCTATAAAACCAGCAGTATTCAACTGTAGGAATACCATTTTGACGATAAACGTCCTTCATTAGTACTTTGTCCATACCTACAGAGGAAGCCAATACGTTTCCACCGGTATAAGGAATCCCCATGGTCTCTAGTAAGCCTTGAATAGTACCATCTTCAGAATTAGTGCCATGTAACCCTAAGACTGCTACATCCAACGTGCAATATTTTTCCAATACTTCATATTCCTCTTGTTTAGAAAATAATCCTCCACTAGAAGATTTTTTATTCAATGTATAAAAACTTCTATCTCCGTAAGATGGCATTAAAAAAACTTCTTTAAATTTGCTGAAATCACCAGATTTATAAGTTTCAAACTTCTCTAAACCTTCACCCACCAACCATTTTCCTGTATTACTTATATAAATAGGAAAAACTTTATATTTTGATTTATCAAGATTTTCAATCATTTGCATAGCAGTAATAACAGCAACTTCGTGCTCAACACTCCTGCCCCCAACCAGTACACCTACATTTAGCATCAACTAATCCTCCTCATTATAATTATCAGGTAAATCATTTTCAAATAAAATTACATCTCCAGGTTTTAGCAACTCTCCAAATATCTGCGTTGCTTCTGCTAAAGAATCCACAGGATAGACATTGTCCAAAGATATCTTTGTATTTTTTAACCCTTCAAATATAGGCAAAGTTCTCTTTTTTCCTACTAAAAAAACAAAATCTGCTACTTCACCCATTAAAGTTCCAAACTTTTTATTTTCCTCATATTCTATTTCACCTAATTCTACCATTCCAGGAGTTACTACAAATCTTCTTCCAGTTTTAAACTCATTTAAAAC
>JAAYEN010000089.1 GCA_012728775.1 Tissierellia bacterium | reverse complement strand
TTAACTGAAAATGCCTTAATGTTAATATTATTTTGAGCTAAGATATCTGTCACTTCAAATATAGTTCCTATTTCATTTTCTACTAAAATTGAAATTTGTTTTATCATACTATTTCCTCTTTGTAATCTTTTCCTACTTGAAAAGCTATTAAATTTTCTTCGATAGAATACTCAGGGACATTTTCTTTTATCTGTTTAATCCAAACTTCATCATCTATATTCATATATTTCGATAAAACTCCAAGGACAATTACATTAAAAACTTTTAGGTTTCCAATTTTTCTAGCTTCTTCCAGAGCATCTACAACTATCAAATCAAAATCTTTCCTAAGGTTTTCTACGATATCTTCAGGATACTTTTCCTTTTTAATTATTACTGACATCGGATCTATTCTTTGGTCATTTACTATCATTATGCCATCTTTTTTTAAAAAATGTTTATATCTTAAAGCTTCTAATCTTTCAAAGGATATTAAAATATCCGCTTTCCCTTCTTCCACAATAGGCTCGTAAACTTTTTCTCCGTATCGGACAAAAGTTACTACACTTCCACCTCTTTGAGCCATTCCGTGGACTTCAGAAAGTTTTACATCCCATCCAGAATCTAAAATTACGCCTCCCAAAATTCTGCTAGTTAGCAAGGTTCCTTGGCCACCTACTCCTACAATCATAATATTTTTAGTTTCCATTTTTCACCCCTAACTATAATCTATCTATAACTGAAGCTGTCTCTTTAATCGCTCCAAATGGACATCTAGAAAAACAAAGACCACAACCATTACACATAGTATCATTAATTTCTGTTAAGCCTTCATCATCTGAAGTTAGAGCAGGACATCCCGGTTTCATGCAAATTCCACATTTCTTGCAAAGTTCTTTATCTACAAAATATTGATTTTTAATGGCTACACCCTTTAATAAGACACAAGGTGATTTTGCAACAATTACAGAAACTTCATCCTTTTCCAGCTCTTCTTTAAAGATTTTTTCCAATTCTTTAGTTTCAAAGGAGCTTATTTCTCTTACAGATTTTACCCCGATAGCTTCACACAATTTCTTAATATCTATAGCATTGGATATATCCCCTTCTAAAGTTAATCCTGTCGAAGGATTATCTTGATGTCCAGTCATAGCAGTTGTGGAATTATCTAAAATTAAAACAGTACCTGCACTTTTATTATAAACCATATTTATTAAGGAATTAATTCCAGTATGGAAAAATGTAGAGTCACCGATTACCGCAATCCAGTTTTTTATATACTCTCTACCCCTTGCCTTTTCCATTCCATGAAGAGAACTGATACTTGCACCCATGCAAATTGAAGTATCAATTACATTTAAAGGTTCTCCTGCTCCTAATGTGTAGCATCCTATATCTCCTGCACCGTGAATTTTCATTTTATTTAAAACGGAATAAACAGCTCTATGAGGACATCCAGGACATAATATTGGTGGCCTTACGGGAGCCTCAGCTTTTTGTCTAATATTTACTTCTTCTCCAAAAGCTGATTTTATCATATTTGCACTGTATTCATATAAAAGAGAAAACAGTTCCTTTCCTTCACATTTAATTCCCCAAGATTTAACTTGATTTTCTATTACAGGATCTAGTTCTTCTACTATAACTAATCTATCCACTTGGTTGGCAAAATCTTCAATTAGTTTTTTTGGTAGTGGATTAACTATTCCTAGCTTTAATACTGAAGCATTTGGCAAGGCTTCTTTCACATATTGATATGGAATCCCTGAGGTTATAATTCCTATAGATTTATCATTAATTTCTAAATTATTTAAATAATTCATTGACGAAGCATCCTCTTGTAATCTTAGTAAATTATTTTCTAAAATAGGATGTCTTTTAGCTGCATTTGCAGGAACCATTACATTTTTTTGAGGATTACGTATATACTCAATTACTTCAGGTTCTATTCTTTCTTCCAATTCTACAATTCCTTGGGAGTGAGAAAGTCTAGTTGTACTTCGCAAAATTACAGGTGTATCATACTTTTCACTTATTTCAAATGCAATTTTAGTAAAATCTTTAGCCTCTTGACTATCAGATGGTTCTAAAACTGGGACTTTTGCAGCTATAGCAACACTTCTAGTGTCTTGCTCGTTTTGAGAACTGTATAGTCCAGGATCATCAGCTACAACAACTACCAATCCTCCAGTTACTCCAATATATGAAGCAGTAAAAAGTGGATCAGCAGCTACATTTAATCCTACATGTTTCATAGAGGCTAAAGCTCTAACTCCACTTATAGACGCACCTATTGCAACCTCCATGGCGACCTTTTCATTTGGTGCCCACTCAGTATAAACTTCATCTTTATAATTTACTAAATTCTCACTTATTTCAGTACTTGGTGTACCTGGGTAAGCGCTTGATACTTTTACTCCAGCTTCGTAGGCTCCTCTAGCTATTGCTTCATTGCCTAACATTATTTTCTTTTCTATCATAATATCCTCTTTATCTATTTATCTCTTAAATCAGTTACTCGTTTAGCCTTTCCTTCAAATCGTCTCAAAGTTCTAGGAGCTACTAAGGTTACTTTAATCCCTAGGCCAATAACTTCTTTTATTCCACTTACTATTTTACACTCTAATTCTTCCAATTGCTTGTAAGAATTTAATAATTCATAATCTAATAACTCTACTTTTAGTTCCAAATTGTCCATGTGATTTTTTGTCTCTACTATAAGTTCGTAATTTGCTCCCACTTCCTTAATATTCATAAGAACTGACTCAATTTGAGAAGGAAATACATTAACCCCCTTAATGACTAGCATATCATCTGTTCTGCCCTTTAGAGGTTCCATTCTTACCGTAGTTCTTCCACACTCGCATTTTTCATAGTGAAGAGTTGTTATATCTCTAGTTCTATATCTAATTAAAGGAATAGCTTCTTTCGTAAGACAAGTGATTACCAGCTCTCCCTCACTTCCTGGTGGTAATACTTCTTCAGTTTTTGGATCGATGATTTCTGCCAAGAAATGATCTTCCATAATATGCATGCCATTTAGATATTCACATTCACCAGCAATTCCAGGACCATTTAACTCACTCATTCCATAATTTTGTGTAAATAAAACTTTGTTATCCCAAATCTTATTTAACTCTTTTCGCATCTTTTCAGATGTACCTTCCCCACCTAAAAGTCCAATTCTCAAGTTAAAATCCGATGGTTTTTTTCCCATTTGTAGAATACTTTCGCTTAAATGCAGTGCGTAAGAAGGTGTTGCTACTAAAATAGTAGAATTTAAATCTTCCATGAACATAATTTGTTTATTGGTATTTCCTACAGATGCAGGAATTATTTCACACCCAATATTTTCTAATCCATAGTGAAGTCCTAATGCACCCGTGAACATTCCATAACCAAAACATATTTGAGCTACATCTGATTCTTCTGCTCCTCCTGCTGCTGCAACCCTAGCTACTGTTTCTGTCCAATTCTTCATATCATTTTCAGTATATCCTACTACAGTCGGTTTTCCAGTAGTTCCTGAGGAAGCATGAACTCTGTGTAATTTCTTTCTATCTACTGCAAACATTCCAAAAGGATAAGTATCCCTAAAATCTTGTTTAGTAATAAATGGAAGTAATTTAACATCAGACAAATTTTTTATATCTTCAGGTTTAATGTTCTTTTCATCCATTTTATTTTTATAATAAAAAACATTGTCATAGGCATATTTTACTTGCTTTTGTAAATTTTTTAACTGAATATTTTCTATTTCAGACCGTGACAAAGTTTCATTGGAACTCCAAATCATATTTTCCCCCTATTTAATAAAAAATGAGGTCTTCAAAGCCACCTCATTCTATAATATTTCTTATTTTTAAATTATAACAAGTACTAAAATTAAATGCAATATTTTAATAATACTAAAATCAACTATACAATTTTGTTATTTTGTATTAGAATTAAGAAAACAATATTTTAGGGTGATTAAATGATAAAGTATAGAGATGAAATGAAAAATGTAAATGCATATATACCTGGAAAGCCAATTGAAACGGTTCAAAGGGAATTAAATATTGATAAAGTTATAAAAATGGCGTCCAATGAAAACCCCTTTGGAACTAGTGAAAAGGTGAAAAAAGTATTAAAGGAATATATCGACAATGGAATCGCACTTTATCCGGATGGAAGTGCATTTTATTTAAAGGAAAAACTTTCTAAAAAGTTTGGAGTTGGACATGAAAATTTGTTGATTACAAACGGTGGAGACGATGCCCTTGCTTTAATTGCACACTCCTATCTTTCCAGAGATGAAGAAGTTATTTTGTCCGAATATAGTTTTGTAAGATACAACGACAACTCCAATATCCAAGGAGGAAAAATCGTAGAAATTCCAATGAAAGATTTTAGAATCGATCTTGAAGGAATACTAAATGCAATAAATGAAAAGACTAAATTAATATGGTTTTGTAATCCCAACAACCCTACAGGAACGCTAATTGAAGAAAAAGAAGTAATCAATTTTATTGAAAGAGTTCCCGAAGATATAATAATAGTTTACGATGAGGCATATGGAGAATTTGTAGAAAATGAAAAAGGAGTAAAAAATGCCTTTGAATTTTTCAAAAAATATCCTAATGTTATTACGGTAAAAACTTTTTCAAAGATTTACGGTCTTGCAGGAGTAAGAGTTGGATATATACTAGCAAATGAAGATATAATTGAAATTATCAATAGAGCAAGACTTCCATTTAATGTAAATGTATTAGGTTTATTAGCAGCCGAAACAGCCCTAGATGACGAAGAATTCGTCAATTTTGTCTATGAAGAAAATATAAAAGGCAAACACTTTTTATATAACCTTTTTGATGAATTAGAACTACCCTATGTAATAAGCGAAACTAATCACATTTTTTTCCAAACACCAAAAATGAAATCTAAAGATTTGTTTTCTGAACTTCAAAAACGAGGTGTAATTATCAGACCTCAAAAAGGAAACTATTCCAGAATTTCAATAGGAACTATGGAGGAAAATGAAATATTTGCTAAAAATTTAAAAGAAGTACTTAATGATCAAAAGTGATTGTAATTAAGTTTTTGTGAGTTCAAATTTCAGAGAAAAAAATAGACATTGTTTTCAATAAGTTAAGCCAATGAAATAGTTACAGAATTCATTTCATTGGCTATTTTTTAATATTTTCTCAATATTATTTCCTTTTATTTAAGTTCAAATAATTTTAAAATTAAATCAATTAAAAACAGCAATAGATTATTATAATAAAAATTATAAATCTATTGCTGTTTTTAATTTGTTTTTTTCTTCAAATACTTCTAACTCTATTACTTCTTCTTTGGTAAGTGTTCTTAGTGATGCAATGTGAATAGTTACTCCAGTTGCAATAAGGAATAAAAATATTTCTACCCATGTTTTTTCTATTAGATAAACAGAGAATAATATAGTTCCCCAGAGCATCGTTATTGCAAAAATCTTGTATCGCCTTTCAACTCCCCGGTATTTTATATAGGATTTTATATATAATCCAAAAACTGGATGATTCATCAGCCAATCGTGGAGCTTATTAGAACTTCTAACGAAACACCAAGCTGCTAATAATAAAAACGGAGTGGTTGGAAGAATTGGAATAATTATCCCAATCCCTCCTAATATCACACATATTATCCCAAATATTCTATAAAATATACTTTTCATTTATTAAAGTAAAAATGGATCATCCATAGGATCTACAAAAGATTTTGGATCATAATCAGTTTTGATTTCTTCCCATTCTTTTTTAGACATGTCTTCACTAGGAACATCTAATTCTGGATGCGCATTATTTGCTGCATAGTTACCTTCCCTTGAAGTTCTATCCGGAAGATTTAAATCCACATCGTCAATATTAATTCCAAGAGCCTTTGCTACACCTTTTCCATATTCTGGATCAGCTTGGTAACAGTTATTGATATGTCTATGTTTAATTTGCAGTGTAGAATCTCCCATATTTCTAGCTGTATTTTCAAATAAAACTTGTTGTTGTTCAGGAGTCATTGCTCTATATAGCATTCCCGGTTGAGTGTAGTAATCGTGATCGTCTTCTCTGAAATCATATCTATATACATCTCCGCCTGCTTGATTTGGTTCGTAATTTCTTACATTTTCTTCCCAATTTCCATAGCTATTTGGCTCATAATGTAACTCTGATCCTTGATTTCCATCTACTCTCATCTGTCCATCTCTATGGAATGGATGATAACTATTTGGATTCATTCCTCTTGGGGAGTTAACTGGAATTTGATGATGATTTACGCCAAGTCTATATCTTTGAGCATCTCCATAAGCGAATAATCTTGCTTGTAACATCTTATCAGGAGAAAATCCTATTCCCGGAACTTTATTAGCAGGATTAAATGCTGCTTGTTCTACATCTTGGAAATAATTATCTGGATTTCTATTCAACTCAAATTCTCCAACTTCCATCAGTGGAAAATCTTTTTTAAGCCACATTTTAGTTAGATCAAATGGATTATTTTCCATTGCATTAGCTTGTTCTTCAGTCATAATTTGAACATACATCTTCCATTTAGGGTACATTCCTTTTTCAATAGCTTCATACAAATCTCTTTGGTGAGATTCTCTATCCCCTGCTACTACTTTACCTGCTTCTTGATCTGTAAAGTTTTGAATCCCTTGTTGGGATCTAAAATGGAATTTAACCCATACTCTTTCATTAGCTTCGTTGATAAGTGAATAAGCATGAGATGAAAATCCGTGCATATATCGATAAGAGCTTGGAATTCCTCTATCTGCCATAATAATTGTTACTTGAAGCAAGGATTCAGGAAGGGATGACCAAAAATCCCAGTTGGTATTAGGACTTCTCATATTAGTTCTTGGATCTCTTTTAACTGCGTGATTAAGGTCTATAAACTTCATTCCATCTCTGAAGAAAAATACTGGAGTATTATTTCCTACCAAATCCCAATTTCCTTCTTCAGTATAAAATTTTAGAGCAAATCCACGAATATCCCTTTCTGCATCTGCCGCTCCTCTTTCTCCTGCAACAGTTGAGAATCTTGCAAACATTTCAGTTTTCTTTCCCACCTCAGAAAATATTTTTGCTTTCGTGTATTTAGTTATATCATGAGTCACTGTAAATGTACCAAATGCACCTGATCCTTTCGCATGCATTCTTCTTTCTGGAATTACTTCTCTATTGAAATGTGCATGTTTTTCTAATAACCAAGTATCTTGCATCATAGCTGGACCACGAACACCTGCTGTCATAGTATCTTGATTATTTTCAACTGGAGCTCCTTGGGCCATTGAAATTGAAGGATTTTGGCCCCTAGTATCATTTTTACTAGGCAGGTTCTCACCCAATTGATTTTTGTCCATTGGATTTTTTTTATTTTCGTCCACTGGCTTTTTATTTTCGTTCATATTTTACCCCCATTAATTTTTATTTGAATTATTCTATCAATATAATATATACCTCTTTTTTTGAAGTGTAATCATTATCTATTTAGATTCATTCTAATTGTAATTATTTTAAATACCTTTCGTATAAAGATAAAAGGAATAAATTATTGGCAAAAATAATGCACCAATTGTCAAAAATACAATAATCGAACTGTTAATAAAACTATTTATAATAAATAGAAAACCTCCAATTATATATACAACCCCTCCAAATCTATGAGTTCTATTCCAATTTTCATCACTATTCAAGGTCCACGGAACCTTTATGCCTACCACATAATTTCGTTTAGCTTTAGGAAGATAATTTCCAATAGCGATAAAAAGTACTCCCATCAAAATATCAACCAACAAATTCACTTTAACTTCCCTACCTAGACCAAAAATCGTCTGAATTGTTAAAATGAAAAGCAGAATAACCGGCATGGAAATTTTTCCTATTGTTATAGCCTTGTTTTTTTGAGTTCTATTTTTTGGATCGTTATCTAACATAAAATTTAGAAATATATTCGCACCAACCATTCCAGCGGGAATTAAAACAAAGGCATTAAATTTTTCTGAATAACCATCAATTTCTCCTGAAAAATTCCAGTGAGTAGGAATAATATCTGGCATTTTATTATAAAATAAAGTATAAAAAGCTACCCCAATTATTATAGATGCTAATACAGATAGCTTAGACTCTTTTGTAAATCTAATTTTGTTTTTCATTTTCTTCACCTCTAAATTTTATAAACCAAGACAGCATATCTTCAAATATACTAGTATTCAACTCATAGAAAATAAAATTCTTTTCTCTTCTTTCATATATTAAATCAGAAGTTTTTAAGATCTTTAAATGATACGATATTGTGGCATTGGTTAAATTGAATTCTGCTGCAATGTCACCAGCTTTCATACTTCCTTTTTTTCTAAGCATATCTAATATATCCAATCTTACTGGATCCGATAAAGCTTTAAATGTATTTGAAAACATTTTGTTCACCTTCTAATTAGAAATATTTCTAATTAGATTGTATTCTAATTAGATCTTATTGTCAATAATTTTTCACAAAAATAAAACCGCCCAATTATGAGCGGTCAAAGAATTATAATTATTAATTTACTTTATTTCTTGGAGTATCTCCATTTATATAATCCTCTAAATTATCAGCTACAGCTTTTCCCATTTCCATTCTAGCTTCGTAGGTAGCATTTCCTAGATGGGGAATTAGAATTACATTATCCAAATTCATCAAGCCTTCTGAGACTTTAGGTTCAAATTCATATACATCGAGCCCTGCTCCTGCAATTTCATTATTTTTTAGTGCATCTATCAAAGCTTTTTCATCCATTAGCGGACCTCTAGCTGCGTTAATAAAATATGCAGTATTCTTCATCATTTTAAATTCTTCTGCCCCAATCATATGGTGCAACTCTGGAGCAAATGCTGTGTGAACTGTTAAAAAGTCAGCTTCTTTGATGACTTCTTCTTTAGATTTATAAACTGCTCCCAGTTTTTCAATCTCGTCTTTTTGATTTCTTGAATTGTAAATTACATCCATTTCAAATGCCAAAGCTCTTTTAGCCAAATTCTGCCCAATATTTCCCATGCCTATAATGCCAAGAGTTTTTCCTCTCAGTTCACTACCTAAGAAATATGTGGGACGCCATCCCAAAAATTTTTCCTCTCTAAGATTTCTCTCCCCAGAGAAAAATTTTCTAGCAGAAGCTAAAATTAATCCAAATGTTAATTCTGCTGTAGAAACTGCAGATGAAGGTGCGGGAGCGTTTGTAACAATGATATTTTTTTCTTTAGCATAGTTAAAGTCTATGTTATCAAATCCTGCACCGTAGTTTGCAATAATTTTTAGATTATTTCCTGCATCAATTACTTCCCTATCAATTTTATCTGATAATGGGCATACAAGTCCTTCCACATCTTTTATTCTTTCAATTATTTCTTCTTTTGATAACGGAACATTACTATCATGATAATCCAGTTCAAATTTATCTTCTAATCTATTAAGTATTTCATCTGGAACGTTACTGGTTACTAAAATTTTCAATTCTATCTCCTCCATATTATATCCTAATAGACATTTACCCCTTTTTTATTTATTTATATAAGGAATTCTTCAAAGTCTGAAAAGTCTGGTTTTTTATCTTCTATTTTTATAGTTTCTTCATTTACCCATTTAATGGATTCTTTAGATAGATTTTTCTCTGCAAATGGATACAATACTGCGTTTTCTTTAGTAGCGTGACGTCTAAGGAGATGAACATATGTCATTCCATGGGTTAAAATATTTAATTCGTGTAAGCTGTTTGGATTTTTATCATATTCGTTTAATGCTTTTTCCCATTCACCTACAGTAAATCTTGCCAAATCGTGTTCTACTAACATTCCGTTTCTAATTAATTTCGATGCTACATCACCTAATTCTTCTAACATTCTTTCAAATAAAATGTCTTCTTCTTTTTGGTGATGATGAGCATCTGCATATTCCCTGATAAAACGAATACATTTTCTAAAATAATCTGTGTCTACTTCCTTTGTCTCTAAAACTTCTACTAATTTTTCTTCTAGAATATTAGTAAAATTTAAAATGTTTTTGTGTTCATTTATTAAAACTGTAATTCCAATCATTTTGTCACCTCATAAGTTCCTTCATTATAATTAAACTTAAACCCACTATTTTCTGCCAATCCTCTAATCATTGCACATCTCAGTTCATTATAAAGTATTCCGCCATCATCCCAATATTTACCATGGACATCAATATTTTGAGCCCATTTTGCACTGTTTTCTTCGAGTTCAATAGGTTGGATCGCTCTATCACATGGCATGCCGTCTAAATAAAATCCAGAAAACATTTGATATAACTCTTCTCCACTTTCAGCTATTTCAAAGTTTTTTCCATTATCTTCAAACCACTGAATTAGATCAGATTTTGATACTCCTTTTTCTAATAAATTTTCTACAATTGTACTAAAAGATTTTTCTACTATATCAATTTGACTTTGTAACCAGCCGTGAATATTTTGAGTATCAATTACATCTGCAAGCTCTCCAGAAGGTAGGCTTCCAATATTTGTAATTATTTCGTTGCGTAATGTTTCATCTCCAAATTTTTTAATCAATTCATCATTTATTTTATCTTGATTTTTTATTTTTCCATACATTATACTGTGTATAGGCGCTAAGAATAAACTCATTTTTTCCCTCCAAATTATAATCTATAGGAATTATATGTTATTTATTTTCTATTTTCTGTTTCTTATGTTACATTTTCATATAAAAGTGAGCTCTTATCAATAATAAAAGCCCACTAGTCGTTACAATTTAAATCCATTACCTTTTGCATATTCAATAAGTTTTAATCTTTTAGGTATTGGGTTTTTTGTTTTACTTACTACTTGTTTAAAAAAACTATCGGATCTTCTGTTTCCTTCTCTTAAGTCATAATATGAAGTCATCTCTTGGTCATATTCTTTTAGTTCTTCACCGTAGTCATCAAACACTTTATATTCATTTTCAAAAATTCTATATTTTTTATTTAGCCTAGGTTTTAATTGGGGACTTTGGTTAGGATACCCAAATCCCAATCCTAAAACAGGAAACGTTAGTGGAGGAAGATTTAGTATTTCAATTACTTTTTCCGGATCATTTAATATACTTCCCAAATACACTGCCCCCATTCCCATGGACTCTATTATCGTTGTGGCATTTTGAGCCATTAGTATTGCATCTGTATATCCTTGAAAAAATGTATCTCCGTCGGATTCTTTTTCTATAAAATTATTGGTATCTTTCATTATCCTATGATTTCTATAATTATCTACAATAAAGACTAAAAGTTCAGTGGCTCTAGCAACATATTCTTGATTACAAACTTTAGATAGTTCCAACTTAGCCTTAGGGTCTGTTATGTGAATTACACTCGCCATTTGCATACCTGTACTTGTGGCAGTTCTCATAATGCTATCGAATATAATATCTAAATTTTCTTTACTTACTTTTTCATCTGTAAATTCTCTTATTGTTCTATGTTCATTTACTCGTTTTATTAATTTGTCCATTATTTCCTCCCAAACAACTCTATTTATATACACTTTATTTACCCAATATTATATACAAAAATAGCTTTTGAATGTATCAATATTCAAAAGCTATTTTTATTTATAGTTTAAAACCGTTTGACTTTGCTACCTCTAATAATTTTATTCTAAGGGGACTAGTAATCTTGTTTCTTTCAATTACTTGTGTAGAAAATGGATCAGTGGTTTTATCTGGGAAACGTAAATCCACATATTTTGAAATTTCCTCGTCATACTTTTTTATTTCATTTTTATAATTATCAAAAATTTTATATTCATTTTCAAATAATCTGTATTCAGTAGGTATCCTTGGTTTCAAATTTGGATTTTCATTTGGATATCCAAATCCTAATCCGAGAACTGGAAATGTAAGTTCTGGCAAATTCAATATTTCAATCATCTGTTGAGGATCGCTTAAAATATTTCCAATAAATACCCCACCCATTCCTAAGGACTCTATAATATTATTGGCATTTTGTGCCATCAAAACTGCATCGGTAAATCCTTGTAAAAATTTATCTACATGGGATTCTCGCTGCTCATATTTATTATGATCTTTTATTATCCTTTCGTTTCGATAAAGATCTACTATAAAAATGAAGAATTCTGGAAATCTTCCTATAAACTCTTGACCACAAAATTGAGCAATAGCTTTTTTCTTGTCTGAATCTGTAATTCTTATAACACTTGCTTGTTGTAATGCAGAGCTAGAAGCGGTTCTCATTACTCCATCAATAATTATTTTTAAATGTTCATCGCTTACTTTTTTGTCTTCGAACTCTCTAATACTTCTATGATTCATCACAGTTTTTATAAAATCCATAATTTCCTCCTATTTATATTTCAATATCATCTAATATTTTCAATTGCTCTAGAGAAACACTTCCTCCACTAATAATAAAGCAAACTTTACTACCTTTTGGAATATCTATTTTCTTTTCTAAAATACTTCCTATGCCAATACCTGAAGAAGGTTCAGCTAAAATTTTTCCTTCTAATAGCAGTAATTTCATACCCTTAAGTATATATTCTTCTGAAACATCTAAAATATCATCTACTTTTTCTTTTACAACTGGAAAATTTTTTACACCTGGAGTTACAGATACTAAAGCATCTGCTATAGTTCCTAATTGTTCAGCTGTAGAAACTGAGCCTTCTTTTAGGCTAACTGTATATGCTGCTGCATTTTTGGGTTCTGCTCCTATTACTTTTGTCTTATCACTTCTATCTTTAATCGCAGTTGCTACTCCTCCTATTAATCCACCACCACTAACTGGTACAATTACATAGTCTAATTCTGGTACTTCTTCAATAATTTCCAACCCACAAGTCCCCTGTCCCGCCATTATATCGTAGTCATCAAATGGCGGAGCCATAGTCATATCGTTTTCTTCTCTAAGTTGTTCTGCAATTATAAATCTTTCAGAAGCATCACATAATACAACTCTAGCTCCCAATTCTTCAATGGCCTTAATTTTATTTTTTGGTGCAGTTTCAGGCATTACAATAATCCCAGGTATTCCTAATTCCTTGGCCGCAAATGCAATTGCTTTTCCGTGATTTCCAGAAGATGCACAAATTATACCTTTTTGCAATTCTTCATCCGACAAGGATAATATTTTGTTCATCGCCCCTCTAAATTTAAATGAACCTGTTTTTTGCATGTTCTCAAGTTTTAAATAAACTTCAAACCCAAGATGTTCATCTAAATTTTCAACCCTAATAAGAGGAGTTTTTATAATACTATTATTAATCCTTTCTCTTGCTACTTCAATGTTCTTTATTCCAAATTCCATAACGACACCTCAATTTATTTTACTAATTACTTTTTACCCTATTTTAAGCAATAATAAATTAAGGTATAATATTAAATCAAATATAATGGTGTATTACTATGTGAGTTTGTGAAAAATTTAAGAAATCATTATATAATTTAAATTATCGTAAAGATTCAAGTACTGATAAATAAAAAATCTTCCATCTTTAATATAATAAATCAAGATGGAAGATTTTTTATTTATATTCTTTTCTTAAAATACTATAGCTTGCAACATCAATATAATCGCCATTTTTAATATAATGCTCCCGTTCAGTACCTTCATATTTCATGCCAGCTTTTTCCATTACTTTTCCTGAAGATGGATTTGTGGTGAAATGTTTAGCGTAAACTTTGTTATAGCCCATTATTTCAAACACGTAAGCAATGGCCGCTTTTGCTGCTTCTGTAGCATATCCATTGCCCCAATATTTTTCTCCTATCCAATACCCAATCTCACAACGTAAATGAATTTGTGAACAAATCAAACCCACACATCCAACCAATTCAGAGGTAGTTTTATCTATAATTGCAAAATTTAGTTCTCTATCCGGATCAAAATTTTCTATTTGGTATTGTATCCAATCTATCCCATCTTCTTCGGAATATGGATAAGGAATTACGAGGGTATTTTTATATATATTATAATTATTACATAATTCTGATACCACTTTAGCATCCTCTAATGTAAATGGTCTCATTAAAATCCCTTCGGCTTCGATATAATAATTAGGCAAAAATTTATATTCTGACATCTTACCACCTCATTTATAGCAATTATATAATGTATCTACTCCTTACTCAAGTTAAATTTATTTCTATTAATCTTTGGCATTGATGTATGTTCATATATAATTATTTGGGTATGAAAATAATAACAAAATTAGGAGGGTTTGATATGAAAAAAACTATAGGAATTGTTCAAATTAATGATACTCACGCAAACCTACTACCCCACGGAGATCTAAGATATACAGGAGAAGGTTTTAAAGTAGAAATTCTGGGAGGATACCCTAGAATAATGACCAAAATTAGGGAGTTTAGAAATAAACATGGAGATAATTTATTAGTATTTGATAACGGCGATACTTTTCATGGCACTTATGAGTCCATTAAGTCTAAAGGTGAGATAATGATTCCTTACCTAAATGAATTGGGAATAAATGCCATGACATTTCATTGGGATTCTGCATATACTTTAGAAAATTTAAAAAATTTAGAGACAAGTTTAAATTATCCTATCTTGGCTTCTAATGTTTATTACGAAAATACAAAGGATTTGATGTTTCAGCCAACAAAAATCCTTGAAGTAAATGGAATAAAAATCGGAGTAATTGGAGTCGCCTCTAATATAATAAGAAAAAATATGCCCAAACCATTTTGGGAAGGTGCTGAATTTACTAACGGTGTGGAAGAATCAAAAAAATATTCTAAATTATTGAAAGAAGAAGGAGCAGATTTAATAATTCTCCTATCCCATTTAGGATACCCTCAAGACATAGAATTACTAAATCAAGTTTCAGGAATTGATATTTGTCTTTCAGGTCATACTCATAATAGGATAAAATATGTAGAAAAAGTAAAGGATGCATATATTATTCAATCTGGAGCTTTGGCTTCTTCAATTGGATATTTAAATCTAGAGTTTGAAGATAAAAAACTATTAAATATCCTCCATGAATATATTGTCCTAGACGAAACAGTTAAAGAGGATTCAGAGTTTTTGAATATGCTAAATGAAGATGCAATTTTATCAAAATACAAAACCTATTTAGATGAAGAAATTGGAGAAAGTAAGATAGATTTACATCGTGGTAGTAGTTTTTATGGCACTATGGACTATTTATTATTAGATGCTATGAGAAATACAACAGGACTAGATATAGCATTTTCCAATGGATGGAGATATGGCGGAGCAGTTGAAAAAGGTAAAATCACTAGAAGAGATCTTTATAGAATCGTTCCCATGGATCCACCAATAATGACAGCTGAAATGACTGGAGAAGAATTATGCCAGATGCTTGAAGATAATTTGGAAAAAACTTTCTCAACTGATCCATTTGGGCAGATGGGAGGTTATATTAAAAGAAACTCTGGGTTGAAAGTATATTGGAAATTGGAAAATCCAAAAGGTCATCGTATACAAAAGATTTTTGTAGGAGATGAAGAGTTGGATTTAAAAAAGAATTACAAAGTAGCTTATGTTACTAGACAAGGAGTTCCGGAAACTTTTGGGAAAAATCACAAGGAGTTTGGTGTAAATTCTATAGAAGCCATGGAGAGATTATTAGAAAAATCTCCTTATGATAAAAAAGATCTAAATTCATATATTCCTGTGTAATTTTAATATAAAGATAGGGTAGTTAATCTCCCTGAGACTGCCCACAAAGGTCTCCATATCATTCTTTTTCGAGTACCCTCGGGTCTGCGGCCATATACGCTCGAAAAAGAATGATATTCCGACCTTAATAAAATCTACCCCGCTATTTTATACTTTGTTCAATTTCGAAAAAATCTATCCAAGGGTCTTTTCTTCTAGATTTTAATGCTTTTACTATAGTAATTTCATTAGGAGAGATCTTATCCAATTCTTTCCATGTAATTGGCCAAGAAACTGTTCCAGGTTCTCTGGCTCTTATTGAATATGGACAAACATTTGTAGCACCTCTTCCATTTCTTACCCAGTCAATGAATATTTTTCCTTTTCTTTTTTCCTTTCTCATATTAGAAGTATATTTATCAGGCCATTTCTCTTCCATTACTTTTGCTATATTTTTTGAAAAATCTCTTATTTCTTCCCAGCTTGCTTTGGGAATTAAAGGAACCACTATATGGTAGCCCTTGCCACCACTGGTTTTTAAAAAAGATTCCAGTTCTAGTTCGTCTAATATACTTTTTAAGTCCCTAACACCATCTCTAACCTGTGATAGCTCCATTCCTTCATCAGGATCTAAATCAAAAACAATCATATCAGGTTTTTCTAAATTATTAATTGTACTTCCCCAAGTGTGAAATTCAATCGTTCCATACTGTACCGCTTGTAATAGTCCGATTTCATCTTCAACATACATGTAGCTATCTTTTTCTCCATCTGATTCGGTAATGTCCTTGCTAAATATTCCCGCCAAATTATCTGTGGGATGTTTTTGATAAAAACAAGTGTCAGAAATACCTCCTGGGCATCTAAAGAGAGAAACCAATCGTTTTTCTATATAAGGCAGGATTTTTTTATTCATTTTCTCATAATAATTAAATACATCAGATTTTGTATAATCTATAAATATTTCTTTTTCTGGACTGGTAAGTTTAACAAATTCATTTTTAGATTTGATTTTACTTTTCTTTGCATTTTTATTTTCTAAATTAAAACCTTCATCAGATTCGTTTACTTTACTATTATTTTCTTTTAATCCCTTAAAGCTTGCTTGTCTCAATAATCCGTCTTCTGTCCATTCTGCAAAACTAACTTTTGCAATTAATTTTGGAGTAAGCCAAGTTACTTCTTCATTTGGCCTACTGGCAGGAACATCTGAAACTGGAGGGGTTTTTCTCTCCAAAGGTTTCATTTTTTTCATGATTTCCTTTGCTGTTTCTCCAGTAAATCCTGTTCCGACTCTTCCAGAATAAATTATTTCATCATTTTTATTAAGGCCTAGTAAAAGAGAGGAAAATGCTCTTATTCTACTTTCAGTTTGAGTATATCCAATTATAAGTAAATCTTCATGATTTTCACACTTAATCTTAATCCAATCTGTATTTCTACCACTATAATATGCCTTGTCAGCTCTTTTACATATTAAGCCTTCCATATTTTGACCACATACAGTTTTTAATAACTCTTTTGCGTTTCCTTGGATGTCATTGCTAAAATGGATTGTGTTGCCTCTAAAATTTTCTAATAATATTTTCAGTTCTTTTTTTCTATCTTTTAAAGGATATTTTCTAATGTCTTTTCCATCGTGAAAAATTAAATCAAATGCCATAAATATAGGTTTAGTTCCCTTTTTCGTCTTTATATATTGTTGTAAAGCTTGAAAATCACTTTTACCATTTTTATTAATAACCATTTCACCATCTATTACAGCCATAATATCCCATTTTTTTAACTCTTTTACAATGTCAGGAAATTTTTCCGTGTAATCTTTGTGGTTTCTGGATTCTAGTTTTACTTCCCCTTTGTTTATATAAGCCATGATCCTATATCCATCATATTTTAATTCGTAAATCCAATTATCACCTTGGGGAATTTTTTTCCTTAATGTAGCCAATTGCACTTCGTATGTTTCCATATCGTCGCCTTTTGATATTTCATCCATGTTTTTATTAGATCTTACACTTGTATTAAAATCAGAAATTCCTACTACATCTTGGGCATATTCATCTCTTTCTTTTATTAGAAGCCAGTTTTTTTCTTCCTCATCTCCCTTCGGTTTCATTCTAACCATTGCCCATTTTCCCTTGAGCCTTTCACCATACAAAATTATTTTTATACTTCCTTTTTTAAGACCATCAGAAAAATTTTCACCCTTTTGAATCTCCCAAGTACCTTCATCCCAAAGCATTACTGTTCCACCACCGTATTCGCCCTTTGGAATGGTTCCTTCAAAATCTTTGTAGTCATAGGGATGAGGTTCAACTTCAACTGCAAGACGTTTATCTTTTGGATTAAAAGATGGGCCTTTAGGAACAGCCCAGCTAAGTAAAGAACCCTCCCACTCTAATCTAAAATCAAAATGAAGCCTAGATGCTGCATGCTTTTGTACCACAAAAATTAAAGAATTATCTTCCTTTGATTTTTCTTTACCGGGTGGTTCCTTAGTCTTAGTGAAATCTCTTTTTTTATTATATTCTTTTAGACTCATGATGTTTTCCTTTTATCTTTACTCTCCTTTTTTGGAGTATTCTTCTTTTTACTTTCCACACTTTTCTTTAATAAATCCATAATATCTATGACATTACTTTCTTCTTCGTCATCATCAGTTTCTTCTACGATTTCTTTTCCTTTTGCTTTTGCCTTTATTCTTTCCATGAGAGCTAATCGATATTCATCTTTATATAATTCAGGTTGCCATTTTTCACTCATATCTTCAATTAGTTTTATAGCTAAATCCATTTCTTTTTTTGTAACTTTAATATCCCCTGGAACCTTTATATCCTCTGCAGGTTTTAGTTCTTGATGAAATCTGATTAAATTTAAAATCAGCATATCCTCTGATGGATATATAGCACCTAGATAAGATTTTGTCCTAATTACTACCCTTGCAATGGCAATTTTTTCAGTTTCTTTTAATGCATCACGCAATAAAGAATAAGCTTTTTCTCCACCCTTTTTTGTTTGAATATAATAAGGTTTTTCTAAATAAATAAGTCCAAGCTCTTCTCTATTAATAAAAGTTTCTATGTCAATTGTTTTTGTTGCCTTTAAATCAGCTTTATCGAAATCTTCATCTGTTACAATTACATAATTATCGTCAGAAAATTCATAAGCTTTTACAATCTGATCCCAAGGCACTTCTTCTCCAGTTTCTTCATTTACACGTTCATATCTTATACGATTGTGATCCCTACTATCTATCATATTAAATTTTAAATCGTTCCTTGACTCAGCAGTAATCAAATCCACCGGAATATTTACAAGTCCAAAACTTATTGCGCCCTTCCACACAGGTCTCATATCTAACCTCCATTGTAATATTGTATATAGTAATTTATTTTTACCCATATTTAGATTTATAAGTCTAAAAAATTACGAACCCAAAAACAGAAAAATTATATCTAAATCATTATTTGTTTTCGTCATTTAAAAAGCCCTAAATCCTTATCTGGATTCAGAGCTTAATTTCTCAACTAACATATATAATTATCAGTTTTATTAAAAAAATCAATTGAATAAATTATAAGTTTTTTTAATATATCCAAGTCTATATCACTTAATTTATTAACATAAATACAGGCCTTACTAGTTGTATGTTTCCCAAATTTTTCTAAAAGTACTTCCCTTTCTGGATTTTCAGTTGCTAGATAGAGACTAATTTTTGCTTTTCTAGGAGAAAATCCTACAATCGGCGCATCTCCTTCGTGGCCAGTTGCATATTTATAATGATAAGAACCAAATCCAATAATACTCTCTCCCCATAACTTCCCTTCGTATCCAGTAACTTCTTCAAATAAATTTAATAAAGTATATGCATCTTCTTTCTTTCTAGGGTGTTCAATTTTTTCAATAAATTCTAATACATTTTTATTTGTCTCTTTAGTTTTTAATTCATACATTTTATTTCTCCAAATTTATATTTATTCCATTAACAAATTCCCAATTTATATATTCCCTATATTCACTCTAGTTAAATATTTTTTTGCTACCTCTTTCATTTCTAATAATAAATTTAAATCGGTAGGAGGTTTATCGTATTTATATCTAGGGATATATCTGTTTATGTGAAGAGGAATATTTTTATCCAAATTCGCTAAAAATTTTACTTCTTCTTCGAAAAGTTTTAAATCATCTGAAATTCCTGGAACAATTAAAGTTGTCACTTCTATATGAGATGCTTGATTTGCTAGCTCTATTGTTTTCAAAGTAGTTTTGAAATCACCTCCAAGTTTCTTATATCCTTCATCTGAAAAACATTTTAAATCGATATTCCAAGCATCTACATAAGGTAATAGCTTTTGTAGATATTTCTCATTTATTTGTCCATTAGTGACGATCACGATATCCAAGTCATAAGATTTTCCTAATTTTGAACAATCTAAAACATATTCGAATCCTACTAAAGGTTCATTATAAGTAAAAGCAATTCCAATATTACCTTCTTGCTTTTTACCAATTGCTATTTCAATTAATTCTTCTTTAGATATATCATAGGTTCTATAATCAGTTTCTTTTGCTCTTGCTATTTCGTAGTTTTGGCAAAATTGACAATTCATATTGCATCCAAAAGTACCAACTGAAAGTATCATACTTCCAGGTTTATAGTAAAATAAGGGCTTCTTCTCTATTGGGTCTAAGAAAAGTGACAACAGCTTTCCGTAATTAAGAGAGATGGTTTTTCCATCTACATTTTTTCTAGCATTGCAAAATCCCACTGCTCCATCTTTTAATAGGCAGTATTTGGGACATAAATCACATACGAACATTTTATTCATGCCTAATCACTTTAAATCTTTCCATAGTAAATTCTTCATTAGTTCTTATTCCTGCTTTTCTAAGAGCTATTTCCACCTGCATTTTTTCTGATTCAATGCCATCTATATTAGGGAGTAAAAGTCCCTTTTTATATCCACTACTTACTATCACTCCATATTTTTTAATATCCAATTGGGATAAATTTTCTATTCTTTCAGGCTGAAATAACACATCTACACTTATTTCCAAATCATCCAATTCCCATTCTTCTACTGGTAAAAATCTAGGATCTCTTGTAGCAGAAGATATAGCATTATTAATTATCTCTTCAGCTATGGAGTTTTTTGTAGGATTTATTGTACCTATACAACCTCGCAATTCCCCATTTTTATGAAGTGTAACGAAGGTTCCAGCAATATTTTCCATCATTTCTTTTGGTAAATCATCTGGTGGGGAAATAATAATTTTGTTTTTTATATATTCATAAATAGTATCTTTTGCTAATTTCACATAAGAGTCTTGTTTTTTAATTAAATCAAATCCTAAAACTCCATATCCTACCCCAAAGGGTCCTTCATATGAATAAAGTCTACTATCTACGCTATAAGGTTCCAAAGCTCCAGCCAATATCTGAAATGATTTTAAGCCGCACTGAGCTGCTTTGTGGGATATTTCCTCTGGAATATGAAACAATTCCTCAAGAGCTCCTCGAGAAAGAATGTCCAAAATCATTTTATCAAATTCAGGTCCTTCCTTTTCAAATCCATAGGGTCCATCTACTTTCAAAACATGAGACAGATCTCCTGATGCAATAAATACTGCTCTTCTACCTAAATTTTTAACTGATTGTTCAATCAACTTTCCTAACTTATAGTGTTGTTCGCCTGCCAATCCTGAAAGCCCAACTAATAATATTTTAAAATCTTTATATTTTTTATGAATAAATCTGATGGGAATTAAACTCCCATGATCTAATCCATCATCATATTTTTTTGAATATACCAAGGGAAGTTCTGTATTGGATTCCATAATATTTTTTGCTAATTCATTATCTACATCTACTTCTTCTTTAACGTCAAATATTCCAAATCTACTTAAACTTCCTATTAATTTTTCTCCCTTGCCAATGTAAAATCCATCTCTAAATGAAGGAGCATGGGGTGATGTAATTATTATGGTATCAGGTCTTAGTTTTAATATTTCATCTGCCATATTATTCATTGAGTCTATCGTCTTTTGAATCTTTTTTTCTTCACCCTTACCTACTTCTGATAAAATTATAGGTGGATGAGGGACAACATAAGCTTTAAGTATCATTAAATCACCCTTTGGTTAGATATTTGTAATCTTCTTTAAATTAATTCTATCATATACAATTATAAAAAACCTGGATAAAGTTAAGCAGTTTAATCTGCAAAACTCTATCACAGGTTTTAAAATAATTTTATTGTACTTGTAAATCTATCGCTACTTTATTTTCAAAAGATTTTTTAATAGCATCTAGTATATTTCCATGACTGTCATTTAAGCTCATTGTAGCTGATGTTGTAACGTCTGCAAGCATTGCTTTTTCTTCATCAGTAAGAGCATCGTATTTTGCTTTATCTTCTTCTTTATCAGAGCCATCTTTAAGTGGTCTTCCATTTAAATCCGAAGTATATTTGTCAAACCATTTTTGTACTTCCTCAACAGTCATTCCAATAAATAATTCTTCGAATTTATCCATTTGTTGAGACCAAGTTCCTGTGCCCATTCTATAAGCATCTCCACGTTCTCTTTTTGTCATCCAACCATCAATTTCAGCAAAAAAGTTTTCTTCACTGTCTTCAGTAAGTCCATCTACTACTCCATCATGGTTTTCATCATAATTATATCCACCTTGACCTGGTCATCCACTGAAATGAGGCATTCCATCTCCATCATAGTTTGGAGTTGCAATTTCCAATTGATCTACAGTTAAAGCTATGATTCTTCCTTCTTCATCAAATAAAGTATTCGCAAAAATTTGATTTATACTCCACACTTGGGTTTCTTTATCATCTTTACCCGGTCCTACTCTCGGATAGCTGCCTATTCCTAATCCTTGCGCTGATGCTGATTCTAATTGAAGAGGTTTTCTATTTTCATATGCATTTTTAATTGCAGAAATAATATCTCCATGACTATCATTTAAACTCATGGTAGCTGATGTTGTAACGTCTGCAAGCATTGCTTTCTCTTCATCAGTAAGGGCATCGTATTTAGACTTATCTTCAGGTTTTTCAGCTCCATCTTTAAGAGGTCTACCGTTTAAGTCTGATGTATATTTTTCAAACCATTCTTCCACTTCGTCAACAGTTTTTCCTTTAAATAATTCTTGGAATGCATCCATTTGATTTGACCAAGTTCCAGTTCCCATTCTGTAAGAATCTCCACGTTCTCTCTTAGTCATCCATGTTCCAATATCTTCCAAAAATAACTCCTCAGTTGAAGTAAGCTGTTCATCAACTGTTCCGTCATGATCTGCGTCATAGTTATAAACTTGTCCTGGCCATCCAATAAATTGTGGCATTCCATCGCCATCATAATTAGGCGTTGCAACTTCAAGTTGATCAACTAATAAATATAAAATTTTTCCTTCTTCATCAAATAATCCATGAGCTGCGATTTGATTAGTGCTCCACACTTGAACTTCTGTATCATCCGCTCCAGGACCCTTTCTACCCATACTATTTAGTCCAAAACCTTGATAAATTCCCGTTGCCGATACTGTCTCTACTTCTTTAGGTTCTTCTACTACCTCTGAAGGAGCTGGATAGTTTTCAGGATCTAAAGCATTATTTACAGCATACATTATTGCTTTACTAGTTATTGTTGCTCCTGAAAAAGCATCTACTTCAGTTGAATTTGCCTCGACAATTTTGTTTGGAATATCTGTTAAAGCTTCTCCTGCTATTTCTGGAGTTTCTTCATTTTCTATTACCTTAACATCTAATATAGTATCTCCATCTCTAATTACTTCCACTATAACATCTCCCATAAACCCTTCCCCAACGCCAGTAAGGGTTTCTGCAGTATCTGTTATTTCCACATCTCTAGGTGCATCTGGTCCAATAACTTTTTCTTCATTACATCC
>JAAYEN010000300.1 GCA_012728775.1 Tissierellia bacterium | reverse complement strand
CAAATCTTTATCTCTATATTATTTGAATTTATTTTCAACATTTGCCACCACACACATTACAAGAAATATTTTTAAATTCATTGCCTTTTATTGTAGAAATTTTATCTTTTTGATTATTATAGTTATCTGATAAAATAAAGCACGATTTTTTAAAATAATAATCATCGCATTTTTCTGAGACTACTATATTTTCTTCGATTCTTCCTTCGGCAAATTTTTTAAGTAAATCAATAAATAATACGCTACTTTGAATAGATATAAGAGAAACATAAGGTATAAAGGTGCAACTACAACCAGATACATTTTTTGTAACACTTTGTCCTGGTTTACAATATGAAGTAGAATCATATAGCCCTAATACCTCATCTCGTTTAAAAATACATTCATAGCAACCTACCTTATCAAATTGAATTATTGCTACGTGAGAACCTATATCTAATGTTTCATTCCAAATATAAAATACAGGGGTATTAATTCTATTAGTATTTATATAATCATTTATCCACATATTTACAATTGCATTTCCTGTTGCTGCAATTACATAATCATAATCATTAAAATCTATACCACAATCATCAATTGCATCCTGTATATTTTCAGCAACAGTTTTTATTTTCAAGCCAGGTAAGCTTCTCTCTCCAAATTTTCTAAGTGCCTCTACTTTATAATCCCCAATATAATCTCTTCCAAGTAAATGCCTATAAATATTCTCTGATTCCAGTTTATCATGATCTATCAAGGTAATATTTTTACAGCCTGATTTCATCAAATTGTTAAACACATATCCACCTATTGAGCCACATCCTATTAAAAGATACTCTTTATTAGATAAAATATTTTCATCAAAAGAAGTTCTGTTTAAAAGGCTACGTTCATCTAACCTTTCTACATACAAGGGAATTATTTCCGTCTTTTCTTTTAATTCAAGGGTAGAGTCCATATTAAAACATGGAGCTTTTATAATAACACCGAAACTGTTATAAATACCATTAGGTTGTTTGATTTCAAAAATAACAAACAATTCCTCTTTAGATTTTCTTATAATTTTTGCTATATCTGATGTAATTTTCACATTTTGAAAGATTACATTCAGATATTCTACAGATATTGACTTATCAATTCTAGGTGGATAAATAAAATCTACAGCTTCACTATATAAATACAATCCATTTTTAACAGAGCTTTTATACCCCCATTCTTTAAAGTCCTTTGTATTTATACTTGCGAAATAATAATTTGTTTCAGTTCTTTTTAGATATTGTGAATATGGCTCATTCTTTCTTCTTTCTTTCTTGATTTCTTTTGTTGGACAATAAGATATTTTTTTACTGGATCCTGAATCTGGCATAACTACTTTAGCACCTTTACATCTTGGTAAGTGTAATATATAAGAATCAAATTCTTCTAAAAAGTCATTCCAGTTTTCCTTACTTATTCCCTCTTCAATTATTGATTGTGCCCGCAAAATACATTGATTCAGAATTCCCAGCAAATTCTTCTCTATAATAGAGCCTTCTAAATCAAATAGACAAAGTTTCCCTTTATTATCGATATGAGGAATATATGGTATTTCCTCCAATGCAGTGTAAATATCAACAAGATTCTGTCCCCAATCATTAGGAACTCCTATTATTATTGGAAACCATGAATTCCCCACCTTTAGCTCACATTTAATCTTCACATCATAGTTTTGATTTTTATAACTCTCATTATTCTTTATCTTAATACCTGATAAGTAAGGTTTATCTAATAAATCATTTTTTATTAAATTCAAATCCATACAATTTACTCCATTCCAGAAGAACTGGAACTTGGTATATAATTATATTGTTTCTTTGCTGTCTTTTCTTCTTCTGGAACCTCAAAATCTTCTCCAAATATTTTTTGGAGTTTTTTATACTTTTCATGTTCATCAGTTTCATTCTCTACATCATTTAAATCAGATTGTAGCTTTTCTGCCTTTTCTTTAAAATCAGTCATTTGTCTATCACTCATCTTTTCAAAAACATCTGAATTTAGTTCAAATGCAAGTTCCATCGGCAACAATAACTTTATCCTATATAAAAAGTCTCCATCTTTATCAATTCCTTCAAAGACAAATTTATTAACAATAGCATCTACTACATGAGTTAAGGCACTAAAGTCATCTTCT
>JAAYEN010000096.1 GCA_012728775.1 Tissierellia bacterium | reverse complement strand
CTTTTCTACTATAATTTAGCAATTACTTTAGGGGTTCTTATTCTACTATTTATAGATCTTGGTTTTCCAATGCATTTTGTATTTATGGTGGGCTATGCCCTTGCTATTTTAGGGAATTACAGATCTTCAAAAGAACAAAACAAGAGCATCAAACTATACGGTGATAATGCCATTGTTATGACTATGACTTTATTCTCGGTAGGTATTTTTGTAGGTATAGTTACAGGCTCAGGCATGATAGATTCTATGGCTAACACTATTATAAGTTTATTGCCAGATTCTATATCCCCACATTTGCACTGGTTTATGTCCTTGTTCAGCGTTCCATTAATAATAGTACTTGGAACAGATGCTTTCTATTTTGCAATTTTGCCTATTGTTATTGGAGTTGTGGAGCCTTTTGGAATTTCTGCACAAACAGTTGCGGCAACTTTCTTAATAACTGGTACATGGGGAACTTATATCAGTCCATCCGTTGCAGCAAATTATGTTGGAATCGGTCTTGCTGGTACCACTATTGGAGAGCATATAAAAAGAAATTTACCAATAATGTGGGCAGCAAGTATATTAACTTTAATATTGGCGACTATACTAGGAGTTGTTCAGTTTTAATTTATTGCTTTAAGTATTTTAAAGAAAGAGGATGAAATGGAAATAAAAACACAAGCATTCGCAGGTTCTATGGAATCTAATGACGTCTTAATTATGGTAAGACAAGGAAATGGACTAGAAATTGAGTTGGATTCTCCTTTAAAAAAACAATTTGGAAAACAAATTATAGAAGTCATAGAAAAAACTGTGAAAAGATTAGGTGTTGATAATATTTATATTAATGTACAAGATATGGGCGCTCTAAATTGCACTATTGAAGCTAGATGCGAAGCAGCAATACGAAGAGCTTGTGAGAACGAAGAGTATGCTTGGGAGGTTAAGTAATGGCTAAAGATAGACTTAGACGGACAATGATGTTTCTCCCAGCCAACAATCCTGGAATGCTTGCAGATGCACATATTTATAAACCAGATTCAATTATGATTGATTTAGAAGACGCTGTTACTCATAGCCAAAAGGATGCAGCTAGAATATTAGCATATAACGCACTTAAAACTATCGATTATGGAAATTGTGAAACTGTTGTTAGAATTAATGGATTAGATACCCCATACGGTGAAGAGGATATCAAAGCTGCAGTTTTTGCAGGTGTAGATGTAATTAGACTTCCAAAGACTGACAATGCTCAAGATATAATCGATGTAGATAGAATTATAACTGAAGTAGAAAAAAAGTGTGGTCGTGAAGGCCAAACTCTTATGATGGCAGCCATTGAATCAGCAACAGGTATATTAAATGCAAGAGAGATAGCCCATGCATCAGAAAGAATGATGGGTATAGCACTTGGAGCAGAAGATTATGTTACTAACCTAAAAACAAGAAGATCTGAACATGGTATGGAGTTGTTTATGGCTAGATCTCAAATTGTATTAGTAGCTAGAGATGCTGGAATTTCATGTTTCGACACTGTATATTCTGACCTTGAAAATATGGAAGGATTTAGAAAAGAAGTCCAACTTATAAAAGATTTAGGTTTTGACGGTAAGTCTGTTATCCATCCATCACAAATAAAAATAGTTAATGAAATATATGATCCAAGCCAAAAAGAAATTGAATCTTCTTTGAGAATTATTGCTGGTGCTTATGATGCTAAACAAAGAGGCAGTGGTGTTGTGACTGTAGACGGGAAAATGGTTGATGAACCTATTATCATTAGAGCCAGAAGAACTATTGACATAGCTTTGACAAGTGGACTAATTAAGGAGGATGATATTTATGGCTTATAAAGAAAATGCTGTAAACAGGCTGATTCCTGAAGAAATGATTGGTTTCAGAGGAATTGATAAACCTATTGAGAAAGATAGAAAAGCTGGTGCAAAAATACGCATTGGAGACAAAAACAAAGTAAAGCTTAAGTCATCTATCAGAGAAGCTATCCAAGCTTCAGGCTTAAAAGATGGTATGACGATATCCTTTCATCATCATCTTAGAAATGGTGATTATGTAACTAATATGGTTGTGGATGAAATAGCAGCTTTAGGTATAAAAGATATTTGTCTTGCGCCTTCCTCACTTTCACCTTGTCACGACCATTTAATAAAACATATAGAATCGGGAGTTATTACTTCTATACAAAGTTCTGGCCTAAGATCTAAATTGGGGGAAGAAATTTCCAAAGG
>JAAYEN010000115.1 GCA_012728775.1 Tissierellia bacterium | reverse complement strand
TATAAATATAAATAAGGGATAGAAATTAGCTTTATAAAATAAGTTAGATTATAAGAGAATATAAAAATAAAAATGGGCATCACGCCCATTTTTATTTTTCACATTTAAATCATTTAGCTTCATCGTCGATAACCGTGATACCATATTTAACTAGAAGTTTGGCAAATTGTGTTCCATCTATAAGTATAATATCATTTTCAAAAGCTTTTGCTTAAGTCCTCCGTTTTTAATCTTCAAAAATTGGCTCTATTAAAAAATGCCAACATGCGACCATCTCTGCATCTTTTCCTCTTGGGAAAGCATCAATTTCAAAATCGTCAACTCTTCCAATAGTACGTCCTCTTTCTGTTATTTTGCCATTTCGCACTTCTCCAATGGCTTTATTTCTAGAATCGTAAATTTTATTATTTGAAACTTTTCCTAGACTTCTATCAGACTTATCTTTAATTGTGCCTCTAGTATCAATTTTTCCTATTTTAGTACTTCTTTCATAAATAAAGTCTTTATCGAACTTAAACTTTCCCATAATTCTCCTCCTAATTTTATATAAATTTTGTTATGACGAACATTAAAATATTAATTGTTATATATTTACCATACTAACTTATATTATACAGTTTTACAAGTACAAAAGAATGTACTCTACTTATCATATAATTTAATCGTAAATAGTTATGATATAATTAAACTATCAATCTCAGGAGGTATGCAAGATGAACGAACTTGAAAGAATAGAATTTAATGTGCGAACACAGTTGAGTGATGGACCGGGAATAAATTCTGTTGATGAATATATCGAAAGAGCAGCTGAATTAGGACATAAAGCTATTGCTATTACAGATTTAAACGGCGTACAATCTTTTAAAGAAGCTGAGGAAGCTGGGGAAAAATATGGGATTAAGATTATTTATGGTATAGAAATGGAAGTCATAGATGTTGAACGTATAGAAACTCAAGATTACTTGGATAAGTACGGTTATAATACGACGAAATTAACTTATCCCGAAATTTTACCAAAATCCTATAACATGACTATTTATGTAAAAAATCAAAAAGGACTATCTATTCTATATAAATTAATTTCTGAAGCTTACACAGAACTATTTTATGAAAAGCAAGAATAAAAAAATCTAGTTTAGAAAAACATCGTGAGAATTTATTAATATGCCCAGGAAGTCATTCAAATGAGCTGACACAGGCTATTCTAAATGGAGAAGATGAAGAAAAATTCTGAAGATAGCAATTTTTTACGATTTTTTAATAATCAATTCCTCTTATTCCAATACAGAATATCTAGAAGCTTGTAATAAAGTTCGAGAGTTAGGCGAAAAGATAAATAAACCAGTTTTAATAATTGGAAATGTAAGCCATATAGATTCATTAGACAAAAATTAAACCAAATAGCCGTAGATTATGATTTGACAACAGATACATATGAATTAGAAAATCCAGAAAAATCTCTAAATATGCATAAAAGTAAATTTTCCGAAGACGAAGAAGAATATGGCGGAGACTTTAAAAGTACAGAAGAAATGTTAGAAAAATATTCATTTCTTGGAAAAGATAAGGCATATGAATTAGTCGTGAAAAATCCTAATCTAATATGCGACCTAATTGAAGAAATAGAATTATTTCCCCATAGTGAGAAACTTACTGAAATAGATAATGCAGATTTAAAATTAAAAGAATTTGCATATGATAAACTAAGATAAATATATGGAGAGTCATTACCTCCAATTGTCGAAAAACATATAGAATTGGAACTTAATCTTTGCGCTAAAGATGGATATTCTAGTATTTTTTTAATAGGAAAGGAAATTGCACAGTTAAACATATCTAAAGGATATTCCATCATTGTCGACGATTCATTTAGTGCCTTGTTGCTGGGAAAAATATGTGGTTTAACTGAATTGAGTTCACTTCCACCTCATTACATATGCAGTAATTGTAAGCATAGTGAATTTATATCAGATAATAAATATATCTTTGGATACGATCTTCCTAATAAAAAGTGCCCAATTTGTAATGAAGAACTTAAAAAAGACGGCTATAGAACAACGCCGCCAACTATAGCTAATTCAGATGGACTAGAAGAACCAAATTTAAAAATTAGTGTTGTAAAAGAACAAATGGTGGAAACCATTGAACATCTTAAAAATTATATAACTGAAAACCTTGGTGTAAATCATATAGTAAGTTCAGGAAATATTGAGAAAGTCGATGCTTTTTCTTTCTTTAGAAATCTTTCTAAAGACGATATTGAAAAACTTGGAGTTGAGAATGATATTAATACAAAGCGTGAATTATCGGGGAAAAAGATTGGGAGAATATTGTCTTCCGACAGGATATCTTCATATGAAGAATTTTTACTAATACCAAAAGATATGGAGATATACGATATTACGCCTATCGAAAAGACAAAGAACAATTATGGATTGCCTATTACACATATGGATAATTATAAGCATAGTAACATTCTTGTGAGTTTTCTAGAAAATGGGATGGTTACTCTATTAAAAAAATTAGAAGATAGTACTTATGTGTATCTTGAAGATATAGATTTGGCAGATCCACTAGTTTTAAGTCTTTTCTCATCAACAGATGCTTTAAATATGGATACCAATATATTTAATAATAACAACGGTCTTTTGGGAATATCTTATTTTGCAAACTCTTCGGTTAATTCCTCTTTGATTCAATTTGAAAAAAAGATATTATCCGAAGTTAAAATAAATTCATTTTTAGATTTAATAAAAGCAGTTGCAGCGACTTATTTTGCGAAAGATGAAGATGAACTAATAAATATTATCAAATCAAATGATGGAGATTTGTCTGACATTATCATTTTGTCTGAAGATATTTATTGGAATTTAGTTGATAAGGGTGTCGATGAAGACATTGCCTATGATACTATGCTCTATTTGAGTGCAATGCAATTTGGAAAAGGTACTTATAAAAATAGACTTGACGATGAAAGAAAACAGACATTAAAGGGATATGAATTATCAGATGAATATATAAATATACTAGATAATTTTGTATCTCCTATGGAAATACACAAATATGCAGCAGAAATAATAAATTATATACGACTAGCGTGGTATAAGTTATATTATCCATTGGAATTCTACTCTGAAAGCTTTGATTATTATTATAAATTCACTAACAACTATCCTGTTGCTGAAAATTTATCTCAAATAAGAAAACAACTTGAGGTAGATAGAGAATTTATTGAACTTCAAAATGAAAATATTAAAATGATTTATGAACTTTCTTTAGAGATGCATGCAAGGGGATATCAATTTGATGAAATGAATCGCTTATAATAAATTAGTCACTGGATATAGGATTAAAAAATAAAGAATTATAAAAGATGTCTGTGTTAAATAATCTAAATTACTTAACATAGACATTTTTTATTTTTAAAATTTACAAGTACAAATTTATGTACTCTATTTTTGCTATGATTAAATCAAAAGGATAATGGAGGTTTTCTTGTGAATAAACTTAATCGAATAGAATTTAATGTGCGTACGAGGATGAGCGAAAGGTCTGGGATTAATTCTGCTTCTGATTTTATAAAAAAAGCTGCTGATATGGGGCATAAAGCCATTGCTATTACGGATCTTAACAGTGTCCAATCCTTTCCAGAAGCTGAAGAAGCAGGTAGGGAATATGGAATTAAGATTATATACGGCGTTGAGGTAGATGTCGTAGACGTAGATTACATAGAGACGAAAGATGTCCTCGAC
>JAAYEN010000249.1 GCA_012728775.1 Tissierellia bacterium | reverse complement strand
TTTTTCTATTACTTTTCCGTTACTATCTTCCTATTGACCTCCGGTCATACTGTTATCTCCTACGTCTGCTCCTAAGTCGCATGTGTAGACCCAGTTGATAACGTCGCCGTCTTCTAATTTGTATCTACTGGCTCCATAATTAGGGAACCAACCGTTCACTTTGTACATCCAACCAGATAATGGTCCACAGTCGAATTCGTATAAGTTATTTATCCCTTCTACATATACTGAGTTATATATAGGAGTGAATACGAATTCCATATGGATTCCTTGGTCTTGAACCGTTCTTTTTAACACATCAAAGACTGATTCTCCTTCGAAAAATGTTACTTGTCTACTGGATAGTATAATTCCATCTACTGGCAGTACATCGATTTTATCTTTGTCAAACATATCTAGATTATTTAATATCGTTTCGCAAGATATGCTAAGTGTTGCAGTTTTGGTTATACTTTCGTTTATGGTTATCTCTTCTGGTTCTACTGGTTTAGGCTTTCCTTCTGGTGTAGGATCTGTTAGATATTTATCCTTTTCTCCACCTGATGTGTCTGCTATTGCTTGTGCTTTTATAGCTTCTTGTTCTGAAATTTTTTTCGCTTTTTCTTCTTCTGTCAGTTCAGATGCTTGGGCTTGTTCTTTTAGTTCTTCTTTAGTTGTAGGCTTTTTCACCTCTTTGATATAGGGGTTAGCCACTTTCACATTGAGTTCTGATTTTAATTCTTTGTTATCTGCTGATGTAGCTATAACTTTTATATCTGAACTTTCTTCATTGGCTCCTACGGACAGTAACCCTGTGTCATCTATCCATGTGTTTTCATCTTTTTGTCCTATGATTTGCCATATTACTGTTTTGGAGTAGTCTCCCTCTCCTTCAAAATGAGCAGTGAATTTGTGGTTTGAGTTTCTCTCTAATTCTCCAATATCAGCCAGTATATAAATTCCATTTATAATCGGTATAATTTCTTCTTTGGTTTCTTCCTCTTGGGAATCCGCCTTTTCTTCTCCGGTTATAATGTGCATATCTTGGGATTTTTCTTCTCTTATTTCTTCGATTTTTTCTGGAGTTGCCACTTCTTTTTTTCTAAAGGGGCTTTCTCCACTGGCGAAATAAGATCCTACAAGTATGGCTATTGCAATAATAAAAATCAGGATTTTTTGTTTTCTACTTAAATTCTTCATTTATTTTTTTAAAGTTCTATTCCTCTATCTATAACAGTTACTGCCTCTGCTCTTGTGATATTTCCTTTTGGTACAATTTTTCCGTCTCTTCCTATAATAATTTTTCTATCTATGTTAAAGGCTGCACTGTCCATCGCCCAATCTGATACGGTGTTTCCATCTGGAAACTTAGCTAGATATTCTTTGGTTCCTTCTGATATTTCTACATTTTGTCCTTTTAGTTTCAACATTCTTTGGATCATGGTCATAGCTTCTTCTCTGGTTATATTATTTTCTGGAGCGAATTTATTATCTCCTACTCCTTGGATAATTCCATTTGAGGCTGCGATTTCTACTGAGTTTTTGTACCATGCGTCTGATGATACATCTACGAAATTAGGAGCAGCACCTTTCATTTCTATTTTGAATCCGTTGACTAACGCTACGGCGAATTCTCCTCTTGTAATATTTTGGTCTGGAGAGAAGATTGTAGATTTATTATGAATTCCTAATCCGTTATATTTTTTTATAACTTCTTCTGCCCAGTGACCTTTGATATCATTTAATCCTCCGATGTTTTGTGGTTTGGATTGGGTGCTTTCTACATCTGTCATATCGAATAGTGCCGTTTTTCCTTGTTTGAATCTAAGGTATGCTGTCAGTCCTTCTAGTCCTTGGTCTGTTGCCATGCCATTTAAAGTATCTTCTTTTATGTGCTTAAATCCTCCACCTGGTACTGCAAATGTTAGTATTGCATCTATGGCTGTATGAGGTTTGGCATTTTCGTCATATTTAATAAATCTCTTGTCTGTTTGTGGGTCTATTCCTAGAGATGTCAACGCTATAATAACTTGGGCTGTACTTTCTGAATTTTCAGTTCCCCAGCTTATATATCCTCCGTTTTGTAGTTGTAGGTTGGATAATGTTTTTAATGCTCTATCTGTGGCTGCTTTTACTTTTTCGTTTTTATTGACATATGGTCTAAATGCATAAAGAGCCATAGCTGTTATATCAGGATCTGCTTTGTTTCCACTCATTGCCCAACCGCCTAATTCTCCTTGGTCGTTGGTGATTTCTTTTTCCAATATATAGTCGATCATTTTTTCTCTAGTATTTTGGGTACCTGGACCTTCGATTTTTGGTATTTCAAAGTTTTTTGTATCGTAAGCGATAAGTGCCCATATGGGTCCGTTTATTCCTTGTTTGATTATATTGTCAAAATTCGCCAGTGGTTTCGTTAGGTCATATCCTCCCACGTCTTTGACGTCTTTTCCTATCGAGGTCAAAGCTACAATCAATCTCGAATATTCTGTGAACTTATTTTTGGTTAGATTTCCATCTTTTTCTTTTACAGTTTCTACTATTCTGTCAAAATAATCGTCATAATATTTTTGGGGTACGTTGGCATCAGAGCGTTTCAAGGATAGTACTGTCCACTCTCCTGCTAGGGTTCCCATTTTAGGTTCTTTTATGTTTTTGTGTAAAAATTCTTGAGTTTCTTTTACTACTGTTTCTACTTCTTTTAGTTCTGCTGCATATGCTGGGAATGCACTTCCTAAAACCAGCATTAATGCCATTAAAATTAATAATATTCTTTTATTTCTCATTTTCCCCTCCGCAATAAACCACAAAAAAAGCACCTCAAAAAGCATTTCGCTTTTCTAGTGCCTCCAGTTTTCTGGTCAGCTATAATTTAATTGATTTTCTTACTTCTTCTATTCGTATCGGCGTGCTATCTTGGATAATAATTTTTATTTCTCCAAATTTTATTTCTCGAATTAACTCTATGAGTTTTAATTCTTTTTCGGTGAGAGTTGTCGTTTCTTCCTTTCCTTTCATCTTTCCACCTCTTTTTTTAATAACTCTACTGCTTCTCCTACGGTTATGATGTTGTTGTCTACATCTCGTAGCATTTTGTTAGAACCTGTTGTATAAAAATAATTTCCTGAAAAAAAATCTCTTTTTTTTGCTTCGTTTATTATTTCTCCTTTGAATAATAGAGCACATCTATCCGCCACTTCTCCACAAAACTCCACATCATGGGATACAATTACTATGGTTTTATTTTTCGATTTTATTTTTTGCAAAATCTCTATAAAAACTTTTTTAAATAATCCATCCATTCCTTTGGTCGGTTCATCCATTAGGATGATTTCTGGTTCTTGAATCAGTAGTTTCCCTAATGCTAATCTCTGTTGTTCACCTCCACTCAAGTCAAAGGGATGAGTTTCTAGTACTTTTAATAAGTCCATTTTCTCTGCTATATCCATTAGGATTTCTTTTCCCTTTGTAGTGTTTTTTAATTCCTTTGGTATCATATCTTCCAAATCCTCGATTACTTTCTTCTTTAGAAAAAGTTGTTGGGGATTTTGGGGTAACATAGCTATCTTTTTTCCATAAAACTCTTCATCTTTTATTTTATTGACGTTAGTATTATCTATGAGGATTTTTCCTCTTGTTGCTGTTTCTAATTTGCTTATAAGTTTTAGTAGGGTGGTTTTTCCTGCTCCATTGCCTCCTAATAAGGTGTAGATTTCTCCTTCTTTTATCTCTAAATCTATGGTCTTTAAAACGTCTTGGGATGATTTTTCATATCTGAAAAATACTTCTTTTATAGATATTTTAGTTTTTTCTAATTCTTCTTTATTGTATTCCTTTGAGGTTTTATTTATTATTTTATCTTTTGTGTATTCATTTATAAATTGTCTGCCTTCGTTTATATTGATAGGCCATGTGGATTTTATCTCTAATTCATTGCATATTCTCATGGGAATAGGCATTGAATATATCATCTCATCTTTTGAATGGTTGAAATAGTTGTCTAATTTTCTTGGTGAACCTTGGTACTTCGTTTCTCCTTCATTAAGAATCATAATTCTATCTGAAATTGGTAAAGCTTCGCCCAATCTGTGTTCACTTAGAACTACAGTTACTCCTAATTCTGTGTTAATTCTTCTAAGTAAATTTATAAATTTTCCTGCAGCTATGGGATCTAGTTGGCTAGTGGGTTCATCTAAAACTAATACTTCCGGGTGCATCGCCATAACTGATGCTAGGTTAAGTATTTGCAGTTGTCCTCCACTTAGTTCTGTAACTTTTTTATAAAACCATTCTTCTATTCCGAAAAAGCTGGCCATTTCTCCTACTCTTTGCCTTATGACATTGTTTTTATATCCTAGGGATTCTAGTCCAAATGCCAGTTCATGCCAAACTTTATCTGTTACGACTTGATTTTGGGGTTTTTGTTGTACGAACCCTATTTTTTGTGCTTCTTCTCTTTGAGAAATCGTTTTTATATCCTCTCCTCTATAGCTTATCGTCCCATGCACTTTTCCATGGGGTGATAAGCTGGGCTTTATTTGTCTAAGGAGTGTCGTTTTTCCTGATCCTGAAATTCCACATAATAGGGCGAATTCTCCTTCAAATATGGATAGGTCTATATTTTTTAACGTTGGTTTTTCGGTTGTAGGATATTGAAAAGTATAGTTTTTTATTTCTATTAATTTATTCGAATGCATTGATTACCCTTCGTTTGTTCCATTTTATTTCTTCACTTATGTTTATAATCATAGGAATATTGCACAAAATAAATGTTGCAAGTAATCCTACTATTGAAATCGTATTTAGCTTTGCTAGCTTTATCATAGGATAGTAGGTGAATTTATATGACCCTTTTGTGAATAAGAATATTAAAAGAAGGTCTGAGATTCCTATTATCGCCAAAGTTATATAGTCTCTTTTAGTTATTCTAAAGTTTGAAAATGCTGTTCTACCTCTAAGCCCATATCCTCTTGCTTTCATAGAATCAGCTGTTTCTATAGAGCTTTCCAAAGCCCATGTTACAAAAATTGATAAAATATTTAGGGAGTGTTTTATCTTAGTGATTAGCTTTTTATTTTTAACTCCCTTTCCTAGAGTTCTTTGGGCCTTTTCTATGGCAACTATTTCTTCTTTATATAATGGAACAAATCTCAATACCATAGAAAATATAAGTGATGCTTTTGGTATAATTCTTCCAAATAGATATATAAATTTGTCGCTGGTTATTATTTCGTTGTATGTATTGAACCATATGATTACGGTTATTAGCATTGTAGCTGCGCTGACTCCATAAAGTATTGACTCAAGAGTTATGGGATTTCCGTCCCATATATATCCTAATATAGTTACTCCTTGGTGATTGACTAAAGGATTGACTATAATAATCAACACCATGGAGATAAGCATTACTCTAATCGTTTTTATGGATGATTTTAATCCTTTTAGATATAGATGATAAAAAATAGCTGAAAAAAACAATATCCCTTGTAGGTATATATTATTAGTAATGAAACTAATGGCTATTACTGACAGATAATAGCTGAAATTAACAAGGGGATGAAAGTCTTTAAAATAATCTACATAGTATTTACTTTCCATAATAAAAAACTCCATATTCTAAGTATGGAGTAAAATACAAATTCTCCACCTAAGAATTTTTCAAATTAATTACTTAGGCAGATATCCTGACTTGTGAGTCAATCTCCTAGGCTCCTTCTCGCTATATAGCAATGGTTTTCGCCTATTCGTCGTCACTTACAGTAGAGGTAAGACTGTTTCGGATTTTAACCGAATTCCCTTTTAAAAAGTTAAATAACTTTACCTAAATAATTTCTATTCAATTTTAATATACTAATTTAATTATAGCATATTATACTAAAAAGTCAAAATTTTTCTATGTTTTTTGAAGTAAATTTTTCAAATTTAAATGTTTGCCTTATTGTTCCCTTCTATTCATTTTCTAAGGCTTTGAGTTATAAAAACAAGTATTTATATGGTTTTAAAACTATGATTCTCTTTACTAATAATGAAGTGAATTTTTCAAATTTTTCTATTACTTTTATGGTTTTTCCAAAACTTTTTAACATCTATAAAAATTCTAATTAAGAAAAGCTTTTACTAATCTGAAAATAGATTGTACAAATTGTTTTTTAATTACATAATGATTCTATTCTTCTATCAGTCCATATTTAACTTTTATTCTATCAATTTTTTCTAATAATATATCTCCAAAAAAATATAAAAACACAAAACTTGCTATACCGTGCACTAAATTGAAAGGGATACCTGAAATGTAAGCGGCTAATATCGCTTTTTTATTTACTGTTGCACTAAACATAATTACTGATGCTGGATCCATAATTCCCCCATAAACAATAAATGTCACAATAAAACCGTATGTACCTAAAATTAGTTTATTAGAACTTTTCTTGGCAATCTTAAAAATTTTTGTTGTTAAGATGATTATTATTCCTAACAATATTATTTGCCATAATCCCCATACTTCTGTATTTTTAAAAGTTCCTGAGGAAACAGTGCTAACAATCCAATATATAAACGCAAAAATAATTCCTATCGAAATAACAAAAATTATAGATTTTAATACAAGCTTATTCTTATTTTCTTGTAAGTAATTGAATAATAATCCTGAAAGAAAACCAATTATGCCTGTGGCGAACATCTGCCACGGTGTCCATGGTCCCTGACCATAAAAGAAATTTGATGTAAACGCAATGAGAGCACCTACTAAAAATCCAGTTTCAGCTCCCAAAGCTATTCCACTAATAATTGCAACTGCAACCATGGGCTTGAACTGTGGTATCCAAAAAAATGCCATCCTTCCACTTGCTCCTATAGCTGTGAGAACTGCAATCAGCATCATTTCTCTAGTTTTAGGAAGTCTTTCCTCAAAAATCATAAAAAATGGCAGCATTACTTGTAAGATAATAAGCATGGATATAAACATGTATTTCCTATCTCCAAGATATTTTATCCCTAAATATAATGTGATGGGAATCAGTATCAGTATTATAAATGCAGATATTTTTGTTCTAGCGGATACTGTTTCTTTCATTATTATTTCTCCTAGTTGAATTATTATTATTTCCAATAAAATAACATATATATTTATTGTATGCAATTAATTTAGAACCAATTTATGAAATGTTTGTTTCTTTTTAATTTATTATTGAAATGTTTGTTTCTTTATGATATTATCCAATTATTATATTTACTATAGAGGTGAATAGTTGAAAAGAAATTTTAATAAAATAATAGCAATAATTATAGGTGAATTTTTGTGCGCCTTTGCCATAACATATTTTTTTATTCCTCACAAATTGTTAAGCGGTGGGGTTGGTGGCGCTAGTATTTTGTTGCAATATTTGACAGGCATATCTACTGGAATATTTATTTTTTTAATAAACATTCCACTATTCATTCTTGGATTTAAGAAATTGTCCAAAGATTTTATGATTTATACTTTTATTTCCGCTAATTTACTTTCTGTCTTATTATTATTTTTTAATTATTTGAATTTTAAATTTTATATAGAGGATATTCTATTATCAGCAATTTTTGGCGGTGTAATAAATGGAATAGGAATGGGGATTATGTTTAGAAATTCCACTAGCCAAGGTGGACTAGACATTATTGCAATTATTACAAAAAAAGAATTAAATATGAACATCAGCACTGTATTGATGGGAATGAATTTTATTATCATAACCATTGCTTCCATAATTTTTGGAATAGAAAAAGGAATGTATACACTAATTTCAATGTATATTGGTTATATCTTTGTAGATAAAATAGTAACTGGTTTGGACATTAAAAAACAAATTATGATTATATCGGATAAAAGTGAAGAAATTTCCCAAAGGATCATGGTTAACCCCCATAGAGGCGTAACCCTTCTCCACGCTAAAGGTGCTTTTACCGGTTTGGAAAAAGAAGTAATTTATTGCGTCGCTAATAATCGCGATGTGGTTAAAATTAAATCTATAGTAGAAGAAATCGACAAGAAATCTTTTATATCTATTTCCAATATGACCGAAGTAAAAGGCAAGGGGTTTGGCGAATCTGATCTTTTTTAATAGAGAATCC
>JAAYEN010000237.1 GCA_012728775.1 Tissierellia bacterium | reverse complement strand
TGCTTTTAAACCTTTTCTTTCTTCTTCTGTAACTGCTCCAGTCCCTTCAACTTCAATTTTACCTTCAAATTTTCCTAGTCTTGGTTCGATAATTTTGTTGTTTACAAATGTACCAACAATGGAAATTACAAATGTTGAAACCGTCATAAAGTATATTAAGTCAATGAAATTATGAATTTAATATAATTTTATTGCTAATAGAAAAAACTCGCAATAATATTACGAGTTTTTTAGCCTATTTTTATAGCTATATTATTTATTTGGGTAATCTTAATTTTATCAATTCCGCAAAAAATTCTGCTCCTGAAACTAAGATGTCATCATTAAAATCGTATAGGGAATTGTGAAGGGGAATACTCTTTTCTTCTTTTCCGCTTCCAAAGAATAAAAACGCCCCAGGGATATATTCTAAATACTTTCCAAAATCTTCAGACCCCATCCAAGGATCACATTCAGAATCCACATTTTCTTTTCCTAAAATATTTTCTCCAGCTTCCACAACATAAGGCACGCACTCGTCCCAATTTATCGTAGGGGCAAATTCGTAAGTGTATTCAAACTCCCATCCAGCTCCGTTCATCTCGCATACGCCCTTGACTACTTCTCTCATTCTAGTTTCTATCAACTCTTGCATCTTAGAAGAATAACTTCTCGTATCCCCTTTAATTTCTACATTAGAAGGAATTGCATTACGCACTCCATCAGTATGAAGTTCTGTACAAGAAATTACTATATTTTCTAAAGGAGATGCATTTCTAGAGACGATGGTTTGAAATCCCAAAATAATTTGAGCCGCTATAACCAAAGGATCCACTCCCAAATGCGGGCTAGATGCATGGGAGCCCTTTCCTTTTATCCTCACTACAAAATTATCTTCGCTAGCTAGAATCCCACCTTTTCTAGTTTTCATCGTACCTGCTGGAATACTAGGGTCGTTATGCAGTCCATAAATTTCATCCATGGGAAAGCGCTCAAATAATCCATCTTCAATCATAGCCTTAGCGCCATATCCTGGCTCTTCAGCAGGCTGGAATACAAATCGAACCGTTCCGTTAAAATTTCTTCTTTCAGATAAAAGTTTTGCCGCTCCTAATAACATAGTCACGTGACCATCATGGCCACAACCATGCATTTTACCTGGGACTTTTGAGGAATGGGGAAGATTAGTTTGTTCCTCCATATTTATACAATCTATATCCGCTCTAAGTCCAATAACCCTTTGTCCATCTCCTACTTTTAAAGTTCCCACTACGCCAGTTTTGCCAACGTTTTCTTCTACTTCGATGCCCATCTCTCTAAGTTTTTCTCCAATAAACTTAGCTGTTTCCAATTCTTCAAAGGCACTTTCAGGGTTTTCGTGGAGGTGTTTTCTCCATGTTATTAATTTCTCTTTCAAAAATTTTTTCCTCCTTTGACTTTTTTCTCAAATCTACTATAATAATATTAAATTCTATGATATTATTGTAGTATAGAACTATTTAATGTCTATCGCAATATTGACAAAAAATATAAGTATATTG
>JAAYEN010000083.1 GCA_012728775.1 Tissierellia bacterium | reverse complement strand
GTTATTCCAATCCGATGAAATCTTGCTCATAATCGTTTCGGATAATGCATGATATTTTTCTAAATTGCTCGCTTCTTGAATTGTCTTTCCAAAATTTAATTTCAAAGACAATTTGTATGTGTTAATAAATAATTCTTTGTTAAACATTCATATACCTCTCATATAGTAATTTGATCTTTAATATTGTTGAATTTTTGTTCACCAATTCCATTAATCTTCTTCAAGTCTTCTATTTTTTTAAATCTCTCCTTGCTCCTAAACTCAATAATACTTTCAGCAGTTTTTTCTCCTATTCCTGATAGGGTCATTAACTCTTCTTTTGAGCTAGTGTTTATATTAATTAATGACGTCTTATTTGTGGTTAGAAAATCTGAAGTTTCGCCTTTTTGGGGTATATAGATTTTATCTTCATCATTAAGAACAAGTGATAAGTTAATTTGATCAATATCAGCCTTTTCTGTCATTCCCCCTGCAATTTCAATAGCTTCATATAATCTTTGTCCTTGGGTTAATTTAACTAAACCAGGATAATGTATTTCTCCACTTATGTGAATAAAAATATCCTTTGACTCCACTTCTTGGTTATCATCTTCCTCAATAGTGTCCAAAGTTTGAGTCAAAGCCATTTGATTATTTAAATTGATATTTGATTTTTGATTTTTAATTAATAAAAAGATTCCGAATATTCCAGCATAAAATAAAATAATAATCAATATCCGTTTTTGTTTATCCTTCATATTAGAAAACTCCCAAAACTCTATTTAAATAGAGCAACCAATTATAATATTGATTGCTCTTATTAATTTAAGCTAATGCTACAACTTCTATCTCAATTAAAGCATCTTTTGGCAATCTTGCAACTTCTACACAAGATCTAGCTGGTTTGTGTTCTGAAAAGTATTCAGAATATATTTCATTCACTTTTCCAAAATTTTCCATATCGCTTAAAAAAATTGTTGATTTAACAACTTTTTCTAAGCTTGAGCCTGCCTCAACTAGAATTGCTTGTACATTATCTAAACTTCTTCTAGCAGCTGCTTCAATATCGTGATTAATCAAATCACCTGTTTCTGGATCCAACGCTAATTGTCCTGATGTAAAAATAAAATCTCCTACTTTAATCGCTTGTGAATACGGACCTACCGCTGCAGGTGCCTTGTCTGTGTGCAATACTTTCATTAATTATCCTCCTTGATATTTTCTACTGATTCCCATAGTCTTTCTAAATCATAATATTGTCTTTCTTCTTTATGGAATACATGGACTATGACATTCCCATAGTCTAATAATACCCATCTTGCACTCGAATAACCCGAGCGATTAATTCTCTCATAACCTCTCAAGTCCATTTGCTTTTCTACTTCATCTGCAATTGCTGATACTTGTGTAGATGAACCTCCTGAAGTGATTATAAAATAATCAGCAATACTAGTTTGATTTGCAACATCGATTACTGTTGTTTCTTGACCACCTTTGTCATCTATTGCATCAATTATTATTTCTACTTGTTCATTAATTCTGTCCAAATTTTCCTCCTTGAAGTTAAACAATATATATATATTAATTATATTGTTTAATTACTAATATGTCAAAATAACATTACGAAATTATCTCTAACAAGTAATTTCTGGAAATTATACTATCTATTCCTAAATATTTTTTCTTTCTTATTATATCTATTATTGTATTATCTAATGATAGTAATACTGATTTGTCTAAATCAGTGTACGCTAGCTTCCTTAAACCATCCACACCTTCATAATTACGATTTGGCTCAATAGCATCAGCTATATAAACTATTTTATCCAATAAAGAAGGATTCTTTCTCAATGTCGTGTGATAATATATAGCTTCTAATATTTCTTCATCTTGTATTTTATATTTTATCTTTCCTACATAGTATCCTAGAGCTGGATGAAGAAGTTGGTAATTTTTTAAAAATTCATCTTTTATAATTATTTTGTTCTCATTAATAAATTCGTAAGCAATTTTTCGTTGCACAAATTTACCACAATCATGATACAAACCAGCAATCATAGCCTTTTCTTCTTCAGCATCATAGTAATTAGCTAACTTTTTACACTCAGACATAACACCTAATGAATGAATGTATCTATTTTCACCTATATCATTTTTTAGAATCTTTAGATTTACATCATTTATATAGTCCGTTATTTTCAATATATTCTATAACCCTCCGCGGCGCAAGATAATTAATGCTCAGTTCTTTTTTTATGCGTTCTCTTATATTGGAAGAAGAAATTTCAATTATAGGAGTATCGACAATTTCAATATTTAATTTGTATTTTTTAGACAGTTCTAGGCACTTATCTTTTATATTTTTATTGCTTAATTTTTCATTAAATATTCTATGCGATACTAAAAATTTTGCCATTTCTCCTAAATTTTCTACTTCATTCCAAGTTTCTAAATTATAAAGATTGTCTAATCCTATAATAAAGTAAAAATCACAGTCTGGATATTTTAATTTTAGTTCTCTAAGTGTATCTATTGTGTAATTAATTTTATTTTTTTTAATTTCAATATCACAAGCTAAAAAATGCTCATTATTCTCAATGGCAATATTAACCATTTCAATTCGGATTTTACCAGAATTTAAATATTTTTTATGAGGAGCGTATCCAGTAGGTATAAAAATTATTTTATCTAACTTTTTTTCAATTCTCAAATGCTCCGCCATTATTAAATGACCAAAATGAATGGGATCAAAAGACCCACCGATAATACCAACTTTCATTTTACAGCTCAATTTGTTTATGATCTTTTGATTCTCTATAAATAATTAACTTATTCCCAATAGATTGAACAAAATGAGCCATGGTTTTTTCTAGAATCTCATCTCTTATCTCTTCAACTTCTACTGGACTATTTTCTAAAACACTTATCTTTACTAATTCTTTATGCTCAAGTTGAACTTCTAGTTCATCAATTATTGCATCAGTCAATCCCACCTTTCCAATTTGAATTGAGGGATTTAATTTATTTGCAAGACTTTTTAAATACGATCTTTGTTTACTAGTTATCATAAATTCTCCTATTTAATATATTCAAATTCTATATCTCCAATAAATACATTATCTCCTTCTTCTATTCCAGCTTCATCTAAGAGTTCTATTACACCCTTTTTAATAAGCATATTCTGGAAGAATTTAATGGATTCGTCATCATCAAAATTTATAGAAGATATTAAATTTTCTATTTCGGCACCTGATACGATGAAGTTATTGTCAATTTGCTCGATTAATATTTCATCAACTTCTTCAACAACCTCCACATACTCTTCATCATAGGTTTCATATTTTCTTTCAATTTTACCAAGTTCTTCCCATACATAATATAGAAGATCTTGCAAATTTTCTTGCTTTACAACAGATCCACTAAAAATCTTAATGTCAGAATCTTTTAACTCATCTTTCAAACGGTTTAAGTTTTCTTCAGCACCTGGTAAATCCATTTTATTTGCATATATTACTTGTTTTTTATTTTCTAAATTTTTATTATAATTAACCAACTCACTATTAATTAGTTTATAATCTTCTAAAGGATCTCTTCCTTCGATTCCAGATATATCCAAAACATGTATCAATAACTCAGTTCTTTCTATATGTTTTAAAAATTCGTGACCTAAGCCTATACCTTCAGATGCGCCTTCAATTAATCCAGGAATGTCAGCTATTACAAAACTTTTTTCAAGTCCTAATCTAACTACGCCTAAATTTGGACTCAATGTTGTAAAATGATAATTAGATATCTTAGGCTTGGCTGCAGAAACTACTGAAAGAAGAGAAGATTTCCCGACATTTGGGAATCCAATAAGTCCAACGTCTGCCAAAAGTTTCAATTCTAAAATTATTTCTTTTGATTCACCTTTTCTTCCAGGTTGGGCAAATTTAGGAGCTCTTCGAGTAGGAGTTTTATATCTAGCGTTTCCCTTTCCACCTTTGCCACCTTTTGCAATTACAAACTCTTGATTCTTACCTTTTAAATCTACAATTACAGAACCGGTGTTAGAATCCTTTACGAGAGTACCAATAGGAACTTTTAAAATGATATCTTCACCATTTGCTCCAAATTGTTTTTTATTTCTTCCGTTTTCACCATTATTACCTTTGTAAATTCTTTTATACCTAAAGTCCATTAATGTATGAATGTTCTCAGAAGTCACTAAAATGATGGATCCGCCGTTTCCACCGTCTCCACCTGCTGGTCCTCCTGAGGGTTCGAATTTTTCTCTTCTCCATGCTACAGCCCCATCACCACCATTTCCAGCGGTAACAGTTATTTTAGTTTCATCTATAAACATCTTTACACCTTTTCTTTTTATTATAATATAACACGAAAACGTCATTCTAACAATTATATTGTGTTATTCCATAAAAAAACCTAGCCATCAATGGCCAGGTTTTAAATTCAAATAATTATGCGTCATATACGCTTACTTGTTTATTTTTCTTGCCTTTTGGTTCGAATTTAACAACTCCATCTATTAATGCAAATAAAGTGTCATCTCCTCCACGACCAACATTAGTTCCAGGGTGAATTTTAGTACCTCTTTGTCTTACTAAAATGCTTCCCGCACTTACAAATTGACCGTCTCCTCTTTTTACACCAAGTCTCTTAGCTTCACTGTCACGACCGTTTCTAGAGCTTCCTACTCCTTTTTTAGAGGCAAAAAACTGTAAATTCAATTTTATCATCAATTACACCTCCTGGTAAATTAGTTCAATATATTCACTATATTCTTCTAATAAGGATATAATTCCCACTTCAAAGAATTTAAATCCATTTTGGACTTCGCTATCTTTTATAATATCTAAATCTTCAATTCTTATTGATAAAATAGATGCTTCTTCGTTTTCAATCGCATGCATATCAAGTTTTTCTTTGGAGATTTTTAGCACTTCCGTCAAGTAGTTTGCTAAAGTAAATCCCAAAGTAGAAATTGATGCACAAACTATATCTTCTCCAGGCTCACTCATAAAAGCATGACCAGAGATAAATAATCCAGTAAAATAATTTTTACTTCTTATCAGTTTAATATTTAGCATTAGATTATTTCTGATATTTCTATTTCTGTATATGGTTGTCTATGTCCTTGTTTTTTACGATAATTTTTCTTAGCTTTGTATTTATAGACAATAATTTTTTTGCCTTTAGCGTGTTCTACAACGTTAGCTTCAACTTTTGCTCCTTCTACAAATGGACTTCCAATTTTTACATCTTCTCCATTAGCAACTAAGAAAACTTTATCAAAAACAATCTTTTCTCCAACTTCTGCGTCTAATTTTTCAACCTTCAATACATCGCCTTTTTCAACTCTGTATTGCTTTCCTCCAGTTTCTATAACTGCGTACATGCGGGCACCTCCTCTTAACCAGTCTCGCCTAATTAGGTACTTTATGTTTAAAACCTATATAGTGCGGCTCACAACAAATCATGTTACCATTAATTATCTTAAAAGTCAATAATTATTAATTAATATTATATTTCATTTGCTAAAATTGAAATAGCACATTCTACTCTTTTTCTCTCCATTTCACAGCCAATTTCATATGGTTTTAGAAAGTCACCATTATTAAAAAATGCATTGGCATGGCATCCACCACTACAATAATATTTTGCAAAACAATTATCACATTCTGTTTTATTTAATACATTTGCACATTTAAAATTATCTCGTAGTTCGGTATTTATAATTCCTTCATCCAAATTTCCCATAAGAAACTCTTCTTCTCCTACAAATTGATG
>JAAYEN010000256.1 GCA_012728775.1 Tissierellia bacterium | reverse complement strand
GTGTTTGTCTTTATTATTAGACAAGTTATGAATTGCATTTGCCACTAATTCTTTACCCGTCCCAGTTTCGCCAGTTATCAAAACAGCATAATTAGACTTAGCCATTCTTTTTATCAAATCTTTTACTTCTAGTATTTCCGGGCTCTCACCTACAATGTTATGGATATCGTATTTTGCAATATGTCCTTTTTTAAGCATTTGAAGCCGAACTTTATTTTGTACATTCTCTGTATATTCAAAATCCTCAACAATTGCATAGGACCCGTTATATTCATTTTCATTATTTATTATCTTGTAAATCGAAAGCGTTATATAATTTTCATTAATTTTTATTAATTTATTGATAATGGTGTCATCCTTAAAATTTATCTCAGGCAAAATTTTTTCCGAATTCTTACCAATCATTTCGCTATGTTTTAATTTGACTATTTTTTCAGCACTACCATTGCAAGATACAATAGTGCCCTTTGAATCCACATAAATTACACCTTTATCCATTAAACTTAAAAGAGTGTCTAGTTGGTTATTTAGAATATTGGAATTGCTTAATAAATACTCTATTCCCATATTATGTTTTATTAGTTTTTCAAAGTATTTATTTACACTTCCGTCCGTTAGCCGTTCCGCCATATCTAAGCTCACAAGCAATTCAATTATTGTATTTTCATCTATCAATCGATGCCCCAAGTCGTAAACTATCTTTACATTTTTAGGAACGTGTTGTCTTTCTCCTGTAGTTATTGCAATATCTATATCTGGTATATTAGTCATGCCAGGATATACCGGTGTAAAATTAAAATTATCAAATCCCAATTGATATAATAGCCCTATTGTTTCAAGGCACATTTCCATACTTAAATTTACTAACATTACATTTCCAACATTTTCTAATGATTTAATAATTTCATAACCTTCTTTGGAAAGAGTTAGTTTAACTATCACTGCATTAAAAATATTCCCAATATGTTTTTTTACTATTTCATATTGAGAAAAAGTGCTGATTAATATGACATCTAGCGCTCTCAAATTTTCAAGTGATTTGGGATCATCAAAGCTGTTTGTATCAAAAGAAAAATTTGAAATTTTTATATCATTTCCAATAATATCATGAATAATTCCTTTATAAAATTCACCGACAATCGCACTAGTAGTCACGATTCCCAATTGTTTCATTTTCTCGCCTCAATCATTTGTTTATTTTGTAATTAATTTCCATTATAGCATATACGAATTACAAACCTAAACATATACTCTTTTCTTTCATAAAAAAACCGAGGGAATTTTTATTTATCCCTCGGTCTTTATTGCGATTATTTTAAATTTTTTCTAACGCTTGTCTTAAATCTTCTATAATATCTTCTACATCTTCTAAACCTATAGATAGTCTTACTAATCCTTGTGGGATTCCTGCTTCTGCAAGTTCTTCTTCTGAATATGTTGAGTGAGTCATTGATGCTGGGTGTTCAATTAGAGTTTCTGTATCTCCTAAGCTTACTGCTAGTGAGCATAATTCTACACTATTCATTATTTTTCTTCCAGCTTCTACTCCACCTGCAACTTCAAAAGATAACATTCCACCTGGTTTAGCCATTTGTTTTTGTGCTAATTCATATTGTGGGAATGATTTTAGTCCTGGATAGTGAACTATTTCTACTTTTGGATGATTTTCTAAGAATTCCGCAACTTTCATAGCGTTATCTACGTGTCTGTCCATTCTAACGCCTAGAGTTTTCATACCTCTCATTAACAAGAAAGCATCGTTAGGGCTCATTACTGAACCTGTCATGTCTTTTAATCCAACTAATCTAACTTGTGCCATTAGTTCTGCACTACCTGCTACAATCCCTGCTATTATGTCACCATGTCCATTTAGATATTTTGTAGCTGAATGAACTACTATATCTGCGCCTAGAGAAAGTGGTCTTTGGATATATGGAGTAGCGAATGTATTATCTACTACTACCATAGTATTTTCGTTTTCATGGGCAATTTTTGATATAGCTTCTATATCAGATAAAAGCATAGTTGGGTTTACTGGTGTTTCTAGATATACCAATCTTGTATTTTCTTTCATGGCTTTTCTAACATTTTCTGGATTAGACATGTCTACAAAATCTACTTCTACACCAAATTTAGAAATTCCATGGCTTAAATAAGCATAAGTACATCCGTATAATGTTTGTCCTGCTATTATGTGGTCTCCTTCTTTAAGGAATGGCCAAATTGCTGATGTTATAGCGCCCATACCTGATGAGGTTGCTACAGCTGCTTCAGCTCCTTCTAAAAGAGCTAATTTTCTTTCTAAAGTTGCTGTAGTTGGGTTTCCTAATCTAGAATATATATAGCCTTCTTCTTCTAATGCAAATCTTTTTCCACCTTGTTCTGCATTTTCAAAGATAAATGTAGATGTTTGGTATATTGGAACTCCTAAAGAACCAAATTCATTTCTAATTACTCCACCATGTACTGCTTTTGTGTTAAATCCTTTGTTTTTTAAATCTCCACTCATTTTAATAACTCTCCTCCTAATTTTATTTAAATAACTTTTATTGATGAGCTTTTGCTTCTTCTACTTTACTTTCTGGAACGTCATATTCAAAATTCCATGGATCTTTAGCTTTTGTAAATGGTACATAAATTGATACTAAAGCTACTATTGCGAGTATAAATTGATACCATAGGAATGGCATAACTTGGATTGGGGAAACTGCTCCACCCGCAAATCCTGCCGCTATAAGTAATTGAGCTCCATAAGGAATAAATCCTTGGAATACGCAAGAGAATGTATCCAATAAAGACGCACTTCGTCTTGGGTCAACTTTATAATTGTTACACAATTCTTTGGCAACTGGACCAGTAATAATAATAGCTACTGTATTGTTGGCAACTGCAACGTCTGCCAAACCTACTAGCGCTGAAATACCAACTTCTGCCGATTTTTCGCCTCTAATGGATTTCCTAATTTTTTGAATAACCCATTCCAATCCGCCTTCTTTTGTTACCATATATGATAATCCACCAGTTAACATGGATAGCAAGAATATTTCGTACATTCCTTGGAAACCTGCCCAAATTTCTTGAGCTAATCCTATTACGTTAAATCCATTTTGTGTAAGTAACAATATTCCAGAGAATATTATACCGCCAGTAAGTACTAAAAATACATTTACTCCTGCCAACGCTGCTATTAAAACGAACAAATATGGTAATATTTTCAATATTTCTATCGGACCTGTTTCTATAACAGGAGTTACTTCCGGTCTACCAAATATTACTAATAAAACTACTGTAATTAATGCTGCTGGTAAAGCTATTTTAAAGTTCATTCTAAACTTATCTCTCATATCGACATTTTGAGTTCTAGTTGCTGCGATTGTTGTATCTGAAATAATAGATAAGTTATCACCAAACATAGATCCACCAACCAAAGCACCTAATACTAAAGCTGGATTTAATCCTGCACCTTCTCCAAGTCCTAAAGCAATAGTTCC
>JAAYEN010000342.1 GCA_012728775.1 Tissierellia bacterium | reverse complement strand
ATATTTACTTGTCCATCTGTTTCTGTAATTATTTCCATATCATTATTTATTCCTGTCAATATAGTTTCGTAAATTTCTTCATTTCTTTTTACGTAGATGAACTGATTCTTTCTATACAAGGATACATTGTAATTTCTAATAAATATATCTAAATCTACTTTATCATTTAGTTTTTCCAGCTCTGGAATTAGATAGTAGAGAATAGAATTTGTAGCTTTTTCAACTGCATTTTCTCCTAAATAGCCATAGCTTTCAGAAATATCTTCAGGTATCTCATCGGATTTTTTCAAATTTAAACCTATCCCTATTACTATATATTCAATCTCGCCATTTGCATTTAATTTGGATTCAGTTAGTATTCCTCCAACTTTTTTATCTTCATATATTATGTCATTTATCCATTTTATATAGGCTTTTTTTCCTAATGCTTTTTTTATGGATTTTACCGTTGCGACTCCTGCTCTTCCTGTTATGTATTTTAATTCACTAGTCCCATAACTTGGTCTAAGAGTAACACTTAAATACATTCCACCTTTAGGGGAGTAAAAGGTGTGGTCACCTTGTCCTTTACCAGATGTTTGATTATAGGCGAGGACGTAATCAAATGGATGATTTCCTGAATCTAATTTTTCCTTCAAATAATCATTAGTTGAAGAAATAGTATCTAATACCTCTAGTTTTTCAAGCCATTTTATTTTCTCTTTTGTCCAATTAATTAGTTTTTCGTCATAGTCCACATGATTTCCAAATAAATGATCTGATGCTAAAGATTTATATTTTTTCAAAGCAATCTCAGCTTTTTCTTCATTTTTTTCATGTAACGAATAATACATATATTTATATCGCTCAATTTCACTTTGACCAGAGGATTTAATATATTTTTTAAATCCTGTGTCATTTTTTAATTTTTCAATTTCATTTTTATGACCCAATAAAAGATGCAAAGAAGCCTTATCTATTAAAATCAAATTTCTCAAAATAGATGTCATGTTTTTTTGTTTTAGCAAAAATTCTGAAAAATCTAAAGCCTTAAACAACTCTCCTTCATCTATGTAAAGGGAAATATTTTCGCTAATTACATTTTGAACTAGGGGCTCATTGAAATCTTGGTAATTTTCTTTTTTTACAATTTCTTTTATGGCAATTTTATTAGGATTATCGTCCATATACATTTTGGTAAGCAATAGGGCGTTATAAAACGCCTCCTTAGAGTCATCAGATTTTTTCAATGATTTAATATTTGTACCATCATTGGGAATATATTCAAAGGGATAGCCATTAGTAACTGCCAAATATAATCCTACAAATCCCATGGATAAAAGAAAAGTACTTAAAAGATTTATGGGCAATGCAAAAACTAAAATAATGCTAAGTAAAGCAAATAATCCATTAAAAATAATACCTCCTAAATTGTATAGTAGATAAGGAAAATCTCCATTTATCTTTACCGGAGGAGCCATAACACATTGTCCTAAAGAACCTGGTATGTGAAAATTTTTTACTTTCATTTTACCTTCATCAAGGGAGATAGCATATTTCCAAATTCTAAAAAAACCAAACTTATACCCGGAGATAAGTCCAGTTATCAAATGTCCAAATTCATGAATAATAATATGCAAACCTAAGGAAATAATAACAAAAACCAAGGCAACTATTACTGAAAAGTAAATAGAAAGCCCGTGGCTAGTATTACTAGGAGCTATGCTCTTATATGCCCAAGTAGAAATTAAACCTAATGGGACAAGTAATATCAATATATTGAAAATCAGTGGCAAATATTGTTTTATTTTTTTCATGTCTATATTATACCCTAAAAAAATCCATATAGAATTAAAAATAAAACCTTATAATTTGATTAATTTTTAAAATATCTTTATTTTTCAATTTGTTTTATATATATGCTATAATATTAGAAGAATAAATTTATAAAAATTTTATTTTTTTTAAAATAATGGGGAGAATAACTGATTTATTTAATACGTTAAATAAAAATGAAAGGGGTAAAGTATGCAATTATTGCTAGCTGCTGTAGTATTGTTTTTAGCCATATTTGCTATTAAAATATCTAGCAAATCAGGTATTCCTGCACTGCTGTTATTTATTGTTTTAGGAATGGCTTTTAGTGCAATGGGGTTTGAATTTGAAGACTATAAGTTTGCAGATAATTTCGCTACAATTGCACTTATGGTTATAATGTTTCAAGGTGGATTTTCTACGAATTGGAGCATGGCAAAACCAGTAGCAAGGGAAGCTATAATTCTAAGTTTTTTTGGAGTAGTAGCAACGGCGGTTTTGACTGGAATTTTTTGCAGATATTTTTTTGGATTTGGTTGGGTAGAAGGAATGTTGATAGGTTCCATAGTGGGATCTACTGACTATGCCAGCGTATCTAATATAT
>JAAYEN010000056.1 GCA_012728775.1 Tissierellia bacterium | reverse complement strand
GTAACTGTTTCCATTAGTCTTTCCATATCTCCAAATTCATATGCTTTTGCAGCTATAAAATCGGAAATTTGAGCTAATAATTTTAAATAATCGTTAAGATTTTCTGTAATAACATCTTTGGCTTTTTCGTCATTACTTATCATTCCGATTACTCCAATGGTTTCATCATCAAGTTTTATTGGAGCAGAAATCTCGAAAGTTTCACTACAAGTTTTTTTAGTAGGACAATTCGTACAAATTTCATCTATTCTAGGATTGTTAACAATGGCTACTTCTCCAGATTCCAAAACTTTTTGATAGATAAAACTTTCATTTTCCATATTCTCATTTATTCTTTTTTTAAAAACACCAGTTCCTGCTACTCTTCGAAAATTTTTGTCCATAACTTCTACGTCGACATGAGTAATATTTGAGATTACGTTTGCATAGTCTATAACTGTGTCTTGAATTTTAAAAAGTATACTTTCCATAAAATCACCTACTTTCATAAATTTTAATCGAATTGAGAATTTAAGTCAAATTTATAGTAATAGAATAAATCAAGGATATAAAGGGAATAAATTCCTTAAGGTGATAGGCATGAAAAAACCAATTTTATTTTTTATGATATTGATATTGTTAAGCCTTGTGGCTTGTGTTAATAATGGAAAGGGGAATGAAGTTATAGTGGAAAATAGAAATGTTGTAGACATAAATAAGTTAGGAAATGCATCGATTAAGGATGTGTATTTGGCAGGTGGATGTTTTTGGGGCGTGGAAGGTTATTTCCAAAGGCTAGATGGAATTTTAGAAACTGAAGTGGGCTATGCAAATGGCAAAACAGAAGAAACTACCTATGAAGATTTAAAAAAGACGGATCATGTAGAAGCACTTCATGTTAAATATGATGAAAATAAAATTAGTCTTACAGAAATTGTAGACCATTTGTTTAGAATTATCGATCCCACCAGCATAAATAAACAAGGTGGAGATATTGGCCGTCAATATAGAACAGGAATCTACTCCACAGACGATGAAGTTATAGAAAAAGTTAAATATCTAGTGGATTTAAAGAGAAAAGACTATGATAAAGAAATAGTAGTAGAAATAGAAAAACTTAACAATTATATTACTGCTGAAGAATACCACCAAGATTATTTAGATAAAAATCCTATGGGATATTGCCATGTGGATTTAACTCTTGCAGACGTTCCTTTGTATGGAAAATACAATAAGCCAGCTGATACAGAGTTAAAAGAAATGTTAACAGATGAACAATATAAGGTTACACAAAATTCTGGTACTGAAATGCCCTTTACTAGTGAATATGATAAATTTGACGAGAAGGGAATTTACGTAGATATAACTACAGGCGAACCTTTATTTTCCTCTGAAGACAAATATGATGCAGGTTGTGGTTGGCCAAGTTTCACTAGACCTCTTACATCCTATGTAATTAACTATGAAGGAGATCAATCTCATGGAATGACTAGGGTGGAAGTTAGGTCCAAGAGTGGCGATGCTCATTTAGGACATGTATTTGAAGACGGGCCTCAAGATGAGGGTGGACTTAGATATTGCATAAACGGAGCTTCTCTGAGATTTGTGCCTTTTGAAGAAATGGAATCTGAAGGTTATGGAGAATTTAAAAAATATTTCGAATAATTGATACTAATTAGTGATATATGGGTAAGTATATTCCATGAGAGAACATAAAATTAATGGGCTAGTTGTAATGGCCTTGTCAAAAGCATTTAAAGGAATTCACAATGAATCCTTAGATTTGTTTAGAGAAAACAATATAACTTTTAGTCAGTTTGCCGTGTTAGAAGCCCTTTACACTAAGGGCTTTCTTACAATTCAAGAAATTATCGACGTGGTTTTAACTACCAGTGGTAATATGACAGTGGTAATCAAAAATTTAGAAAAGAATGGATTAGTAGTTAAAGAAACTAATCCTAAAGACAAAAGAAGTTATGTAATAAGTTTGACGCCAAAGGGGAGAGAATTAATTAAGTCAATTTTTCCTGAACATATGAAAATATTAACCAAAAGACTAGATGTCTTAACTAAGGAAGAAAAGAATACTTTATTAGCTACATTAAAAAAACTGTATTAAAGGAGAGAAAAATGGAATTCAAAGAAGCATTAAAAACGAGAAGATCTCAATACGCAATTACTAATACTATAAAAGTGCCAGAAGATATAGTGTTAGAAACTATTAAAGAGGCAATTAAGCATACTCCAAGTCCATACAATATGCAGTCTACTAGAGCGGCAGTATTACTGGGAGATAATCATAAAAAACTATGGGAGATAGTAAAAGAAGTATTACTTGCTAAAATAGGACCGGAAAGATTTGTAGCCACAGAAGAAAAAGTAAATACTCAATTCTTATCTGGATATGGAAGTGTATTATTCTTTATTGATGAAGAAGTAGTAAAAGAAAACGCAGAAAAAATCAGCGATACTTTTTACAGTTGGTCAGAACAAAGTGCTGGAATGGCACAAATAAATGTTTGGATTGGGTTAAGTGATTTAGGCTTAGGAGCTAGCTTACAGCATTATAATCCAATTATTGACGAGAAAGTTAAGGAAGAATTCGACATTCCAGAGAATTGGAAATTAATTTCCCAAATGCCTTTCGGAGATATAGTATCTCCTCCTAAAGAAAAAGAATTTAAAGATATTAATGACATTGTAAAAATAATCAAATAATTGTTTTCGTTATAGAGACCTCGTGGAAACGAAGTCTCTTTTTTACTGTAAACTTGTCTTATTCCAAGTTATTTCACCTCAAATCCTTTTATATCAAATATTGTTGTGTTAAAATATATTTGGTGATGAAGATGAAAATAGGAAAAGTGCCTAACTCTGTTTTAGAGGGGCTCATAAGTGATATAAAAAATAGAGATGAAGTAATAGTTGGGAGTCGTATTGGAAAAGATACGGCTATTTTAGATTTTGATGACAAACTAATAGTTCTTAGTACAGATCCTATAACAGGGGCTAGTCATAATATAGGAAGATTGGCAATTAATGTGGCTGTAAATGACTTAGCTACTGAAGGAGCAGAGCCTATAGCTGCCATACTTACGATTTTAGCGCCTGAAGGAACTACGGCAGAAGAGTTATTACAAATTATGAATGATGCTAAAGAAACGGCTAATAATATAAATTTATCCATAGTGGGAGGGCATACTGAAATTACAGATGCTGTTACGCGGGTTGTAATTAGTGCTGCAGTTTTAGGTAGCATAGATAAACCTTATGTTAAACCTGAGATAAAAGTAAATGACTTACTTGTGGTTACTAAATCCTTGGGTATAGAAGGTATTTCTATTATTTCTAAGGAGAAAGCTAATGAAGTTAGAAATATTTTGACAGAAGATGAATATGAAGAAGCTTTATCTTTTCAGCATCAGACATCAGTTATTAAAGAAGGATATTTAGCCAAAAGAAAGGGTGCTAAATACATGCACGATATCACTGAAGGTGGACTTCTAGGAGCGGCATGGGAAGCAGCTAAGGCAAATGATAGGGGCCTAATTGTATTTAATGATAGACTTCCAATTTCTGAAGTTACAAAAAAGATTACTGATTATTTTAAAATAGATCCTAGAAAATTAATAAGCAGTGGTAGTATGATGATGATTATTGCCCAAGAAGATTATTTAAAATTGATTCCTGAATTTGAAAAAGAAGGAATTACTTCCACTGTGATTGGCAGGGTTACTGAATTCGAAGGAGTTTTTTTAAGGGATAATGGTAAGATGATTCCCATAGGGGAGCCTAAAAGTGATGAACTTTATGCAGTATTGTAATATTAAATTACCATTACAAAATAGTAAAAACGTTGAATTACAAAATTTCATTCTATATAATAGACTACATCAAGGAGGATCTAATGAAAAAAATTATTACCACAATATTGGTAACATTAGTCTTAATTTTTACCTTAAGCACTGATATCAATGCTAGTGCTTCTGTATTTGATGTAGTTGTGAATGGAAATAATACTAAAGTTTATAATGTAGGATTACAGATGGATGGCAAAAATGTAAATTCTGATTTTGCTCCATATATCTACAATGACAGGACATTCGTGCCAGTTAGGGTAGTAGCTGAACATTTCGACTCACAAGTTGATTGGTTTCAGTCATCTAAATCAGTAACTATAGCAAAAGGAAACGATTTAATAGTAATTTCAGTAGGTAAAACTGAAGCGATAAAAAATGGAGAGCCAATAATACTTAACAAGGATTCAACTCCTATGTTAGTTGCTTATCCTAATGGTGAATATAAAACTATGGTACCTTTAAGGGTTATATCTGAACTTTTAGGATATGACGTACAGTGGAATCAGTCTTCAAGATCTGTATCCATTAATGGCGGAAAACCAGAAGTAAAGCCTGAACCTGCTAATACAAATGTGGCGCCTGCAACACCTGCTAGAACGGGAGTAGAAATTACTTCTATAGAAAAGGTAAATGGAAGTACAAAAAACGAACAGGTTAAGCTTAAAGCTAATGGTGAGATAAAATATACATCCAAATTTGATGTGGAAAATAACTCTTTATACATTGAAATTTCCAATGCTTATTTTAATATAAGTGGAAAAAGTGAAGGCGTATTGGAACCTAAAGGAAATTTAGTTCAGTATTTGGAATATAAATCCAATGGCAATAACACTGCTAAAATTAGAATCCAATTAAATCGTAATGTAAACCCCAACATTAAAGCGTCTAATGGTGGAAAAGAGCTAAATGTATCATTTACAAATATAGTAACGGCAATACGACCTATTATCTACGAAGGAGAAAGTGCAATCTTAGTAGAAGGTGTAAAAACTAGTGAACATAATATAATAAAATTAAATAATCCTTTTAGATATGTTATAGATATAAAAGACGCTACATTTTTGTCTGATAAGAAATTTGAAAAATATGATATTCCCATGAGATTTGTACAGGAAGTAAGGGCGAGTCAATTTGTACCCGATGGAAATTACAGTGCAAATGACAATATCGTAAGAGTTGTACTAGATTCTCTTGGTGAAAGCGATGGAGGACAAGTAAAAATTACTATGCTAGGAGACGATATGGTTATTATACCTAGGTCATCCACAGCTACTAACATAACAAAACCTGACTCAACGGATAAAAGCGACTTGCCAAGTAACCCGATTACTACCGATGGGGTTGATAATGGAAAAATATTTGACGATATAGAAACAGAAGAAATTATCGAGAGAAAACCAAGAAAAACTCCATATAGCAAAAAGGAAGTAGTTATAGTTGTAGACGCTGGGCATGGGGGAAAAGACCCTGGAGCTACTAGCAATGGATACAATGAAAAAGATATAAATATCGACGTAGCTAGAAGAGTGCAATCCCAACTTGAAAATGAAGGTTATACAGTTGTGATGACTAGAAACTCAGATACATCGGTAAATATTATGAATAGACCTAAAATTGCAAATGAGTCAGATGCCCATGTATTTTTAAGCATTCATTCTAATAGTAGTTTGAATACGGAATCTGAAGGAATTGAGTCCTTGTATGCGCCTAGAGATTTAACTAGTGTAAAATATGACGCTCAATATCCTCTCGTAAAAGCAGTTCATACAGAACTTATAAAGGCTACTGGAATGTTTGATAGGGGAATAAAGCAAAGACCAGACTTAATAGTGTTAAAACACACAGAGATGTCTGCGGCATTAGTAGAATTAGGATTTATGTCCAATGAAAAAGATTTGGAATTACTCCAAACAGATTCTTACAAACAATCCTGTGCAAATGGAATTGTTGAAGGTATTAAAAAGTATGTATTTGATACTTATGGATACTAAAATTAGATTTTAGATTAATTCTGAAAATCTGCAATGATTAAAAAAATTTATAGAGTAAGTACAAATTTTTGTGCTTACTCTATTTTATTTCTAGAAACTTGTATTCTGGCATTTAAATAGGAAATGTAACCTGCACTTAAAATCAATATAATTCCCATATAGCTATTTTTAGTTAAACTTTCTCTAAATACTATCCAACCTAAAATTGGAGATACGATAAGTGATACATAATCGAAGATACTGATTTTACTAGCATCACCAATGGAATAAGCCAGTGTAACTAAAAATTGTGCAATACTGGCACAGACTCCGACTAAAAATAAAAAGAAAAGTGTTTTATATTCAAGTATAAATACATCTCCTATAAATGGAAATGAGAAAATTAAAGACCAAAAGGCAAACATAAATATTATAGTAGATTTATCCTCAGGAGAATCTTTTTTAGAAATTATCCCTATTATTACGTATGCAATACCACCAAAAACAGCTGATGCTATACCTAATAATGATGGTAATAACCTAGAATCAAATTTTGGGTTTACAATCACAATTGTACCTAAAAAAGCTATTATCAAAGCTAGAATATTATAGCGATTGATTCTTTCTTTTAAAAAAATTACAGCAAAAATAGTCACAACAAAAGGAGAAATTTTAGAAAGTGCTTGGGCATCACCTAGATATAAATTTCTGGTGGCGTAAAAAGAAGTCATAACTCCCATAAAACCAAAAAATGAGCGAAAAAATAAAAGTTTTCTATTTTCTTTTTTACCAAAGAAAGTAGCATTATTACTTTTAACTAGAAATCCAGCAAATACAAGCATTACTAAATTTCTAAAAAATACTTGTTGAAATATAGTGGCCTCGCCAGTATATTTTACTAACATTCCCATTACTGAAAATGCAATAGATGAAAAGATAATTGCTAAAGCGCCCTTGGTATTGTCATTCAAAATATTACACCACCCTTCTATATTTAATTATAACAAATAACTTAGGATTATGTTAAAATGTGAGTATCATTTACTATAAATGATTTGAAGGGAGAAAAATAATGATTCCGAGCTTAATTGTTCGACTGGCAACTAGAAAAGAAGGATTTATAGATTATAAAAACCCTATCCAAAGAGCTAAAATAGGTAGCATAACAGGAATTGTGGGAATAATTTTTAATGTTCTAATTACAATAATGAAGATGCTAATAGGATATTTTACAAATTCTATTTCTATAATTGCAGATGGATTTAATAATTTAACTGATGCTATTTCATCATTAGTTGCAGCGTTAGGTATGGCATATGCTGGGCGAGCATCAGATGAGAATCATCCCCATGGACATGGTAGGATGGAGTATTTATCTACTTTAACCATATCTGTGGTAATTTTATTTGTAGGTTTATCATTAATTAAATCCTCAATAGAAACTTTATTAAATCCTAAAGAAATTCAATTTTCTTGGGTCTCGTTAGTTGTTTTGTTGATTTCTGTTGGCATGAAGTATTGGATGTATTTATTTTATAATGACATCTCCAAAAAAATAGATTCCACTACTTTAAAGGCAAGCGCAGTAGATTCTATTAGTGACGTTATGGTTACTAGTATAGTAATTTTAGCATTTTTTTTGAGCAATTTTTCTAAACTACCAGTGGATGCAATTGGTGGAATAATTGTTTCTGGATTTATTTTAAAAAGCGGTTATGAATTAATTTTAGAAATGGTACGAGAGTTAGTAAGTGAAAGTGTGGACGAAGAGGTATTAAAGGAAATTTATCAGATATTTGATGAAAGAAAAGAAATTGTAGATACTCATGATTTGAATTTTCATAGCTATGGACCCAATAATAAGTATGCAACAATTGATGCGGTGGTTTCAAATGATATGACTGTAGAAGAAGTCCATAGAGTTTTTACTGAAATTGAACATGCTATATTAGATCGTTTCCAAATTATGATGACAATTCATATGGACTTACAAGAGGAAGATAGTAAAGAGGAAAAGAAATTAATTAATATTCTAAAAAAATGTAAATTAGAAAATCCTCATATTCTTTCTACTCATGATGAAGAGATAATAGATCAAGAGGACAAAAGAAATATAATCGCCCATGTGGTAGTAGATGGAAATGTTATAAAAACCAATGAAGATGAAATTAATGAAATTTCTAAGTTAAAAAGTATATTAAAAGAAGAATTTGGAGACTGTGAATATCACATTTTTATAGATAAAGATTATAAGAATGGTAATAATTAGGAAGTTTTATCAAAGCCTAGGGCATTATTTTTTATATTAACAAAGCCCTGGGCTTTAATTTACAAAATTTATGTTTAGTGATTTAAATCACTGCACTTTACTAGGAATTAACCTATACTAGATTTAAGAAAATAACTTACATAAAGTATAGGGAGGATACATAATGGAAGAAAAATTAATTGAACGAGAAGATATGAGACTTGCATGGGATGGATTTAATCTTGGAAACTGGTCTGAAGTGATAGATGTTAGAGATTTTATCCAACAAAATTACAAACCTTATGAAGGAGATGAGGAATTTTTAGTAGATTCCAGCGACAAAACAAAATCTCTTTGGAAAAAAACCAGTGACTTAATTCAAGATGAAATTAAAAATAGAACTATAAATGTAGACCTTGAAACCTTTAGTGGAATAGACAATTTTAAGCCCGGATATATAGAAAAAGATGAAGAACTGATAGTAGGCTTACAAAGTGATGCACCTTTGAAAAGAATTATGAATCCGTATGGTGGATTTAGAATGGTTAAGAATGCTTTAGATGCATATGGACTTAAAATGGATTCGGCTATGGAAAGGGACTTTTTAGAATACAGAAAATCTCACAATGATGGAGTATTCGACGCATACACAAAAGAGATGAGAACAGTAAGATCCGTAGGATTGCTTACTGGATTACCTGATGCCTATGGTAGGGGAAGAATAATAGGCGACTACAGAAGAATTGCACTATACGGCGTAGACTATTTAAAAGAAATGAGAATTTTAGATAAAGACAATGCAACTGGAAATGCTACTGAAGAAACTATTAGAGCACGTGAAGAATTTTCAGAACAAATGCGAGCATTCGACTCTATGAAATCCATGGCAGAAAAATACGGTTATGATATAGGCAGACCTGCGAGAAATGCCCAAGAAGCTGTTCAATGGCTTTACTTTGGATACTTAGCTGCAGTAAAAGAAAATAACGGAGCTGCCATGTCTATTGGAAGAAATACAGCATTTTTAGATATATATATCGAAAGAGATATGAAACTTGGTTTAATAGATGAAGTAAGAGCCCAAGAATTGATTGACCAATTGGTAATTAAACTAAGATTAGTTAGACATTTAAGAACGCCAGAATATGACGAACTATTCGCAGGAGATCCTACTTGGGTAACTGAATCCATTGGAGGTATGGGAGAAGATGGAAGAACTCTTGTAACAAAAACTTCTTTTAGATTTTTACACACTTTAATTACTTTGGATACTTCCCCAGAACCTAATATGACTGTACTTTGGTCAGATAATTTGCCTAGAGAATTTAAAGAATTTTGTGCTGATATGAGCATTAAAACTGCATCTATCCAATACGAAAATGATGATATTATGCGTCCTATTTACGGAGACGACTACGCCATAGCTTGTTGTGTATCAGCCATGAGGGTTGGAAAAGAAATGCAATACTTTGGAGCAAGAGCAAACTTAGCAAAAGCATTACTTTATTCTATCAATGGTGGAGTAGATGAGATAGTAGTAGATAAGAAAACTGGTAAACCTATGGAAGTAATTTCTGGAATTGAAAAGATGGAAGATGAAGTGTTAGATTACGATAAGGTTTTATCTTCTTATAAAGAAGTTATGGATAAACTTGCCAATATTTACGTAAATACAATGAACACAATTCACTATATGCACGATAAGTATTCCTATGAAGCGGGACAGATGGCTCTACACGATCCATATGTTCACAGATGGATTGCCTTTGGAATAGCTGGTATTTCCATTGTGGCAGATTCTCTTTCTGCAATTAAATATGCAAAAGTAAAACCCATTAGAGATGAAAATGGTTTGGCGATAGATTTTGAAACCGAAGGAGAGTTTCCTAAATTTGGAAATGACGATGACAGAGTGGATAATATAGCAGTAGAAATAAGTGAATACTTTATAAATGCCCTTAGAAAAACTCCTGCATATAGAAACTCTGAACATACACTGTCATTGCTAACTATCACTTCCAATGTAACATACGGAAAGAAAACTGGAACTACTCCTGATGGAAGAAAAAGAGGAGAGCCTTTTGCACCAGGAGCAAATCCTATGAATGGAGCTGACAAAAATGGTGCATTAGCATCACTTAACTCAGTTGCAAAACTTCCTTTTAAAAATGTAAATCAAGATGGAATTTCCAATACCTTTTCTATAATTCCTTCTACTTTGGGTAAAAATGAAGGAGAGAGAATTACAAATTTAACAAATATAATGAATGGCTATTTCAATAAAGATGCTTTTCATATAAATGTAAATGTAATGGATAAAGAATTATTGATGGACGCTATGGAAAATCCAGACAAGTATCCAAACCTGACTATTAGAGTTTCTGGATATGCTGTTAGATTTAATCAGCTAGACAGAGAACATCAATTAGACGTAATCAATAGAACTTTCCACGAAAGTATGTAAGAAATAAATATTAGACAGTAGTCTAATCGGACACCTGTGCAGGAAAGTAATTTTCATAGGTGTCCTTTTTTAAAAGGAGGAGTTTTTTTGAAGCATGATGGAAAAGTCTTGGGAAGACTTCATTCTATAGAGTCCATGGGATTATTAGATGGACCAGGTAACAGAACTATATTTTTTCTTCAAGGATGTCCTTTAAGATGTGCGTATTGTCACAATCCCGATACAATAACAATAAAAGGTGGACAAGAAGTATCACCTGAAGACATACTAGATATAGCTAGAAGATATAGAGCGTATCACGGCGAAGAGGGAGGAGTTACTTTTTCTGGCGGTGAACCTATGTTGCAAGGAGAGTTTCTATATAAGTCTTTAGAAATTCTTAAAAACGATGGATTCAATACTTGCGTAGATACTTCTGGATTTGGAGATTCCAAATATTTTTCCAAAATTTTGCCCTTAGTTGATATTTTGCTTTTAGATGTTAAAGCTTTTGATAGTGAGTCTTTTAAGAACATTTCCAGAGGAAATTTCGATACTTATTTAAAATTCTTAAATAAATTGGAAGGCTATGGATTTAAAGGACAAATATGGGCAAGACATGTAATGGTTCCTGGGCTTACAGATAACGAGAAGTCCATGAAAGAATTCATAGAGACTATAAAACCCATCAGTAATTTGGTGGAAAGAATAGAGATTTTACCTTATCACACAACAGGTATAAAAAAATACGAAGAATTGGGAATTCCATATTCCTTAGAAAACACACCACCAATGGATAAAGATATTGCTAAAGAATTTGAAATATATGCCAATAGGCTTTTTAGCGAATCACTGCGCCACGAAAGAGTTAAAAAGGAAAGCAGAAGAATCGAAAAGATTAAAGAATTAATCGATAGAGAAGTAGTTTCCTTAGGAGATGATAAGTCGTTTATCAAGTCCATAAGAAATATTCCTCTATTACAAGGTATTGACGATGCTCATATGAACGAAGTTTTAAAAGAACTGAAGCTTTTAAAATTAGGAGTAGATGATTTCGTTTTTAAATCTGGCGATCATGCAGACTACATGTATGCCGTAATAAAAGGACAAGTAAAAATATATTACAATACCATTGAGGGACGAGAACAGATTTTTTATATTTACAAAGACGGAGACTTCGTAGGGGGACTTAATCTCTTGGAGCAAAAATCCTACTTGTATAATGCTCAAAGTCTAACGGAATCTGAAATTATCGCAATACCTAGGGAAACCTTTAATGAATATATTCTATCCAATCCTGAAGCGTTGCAAATAATTTTAAAAAAGAGCTTTGAGAGAATCAGATGGGCAGAAGATTTAATCCAAAGACTTTCAACATCTAACGCATCTATGAAAACTGCAGGTCTTTTATTAAGATTAAAAAACAGCATTGGAATAGAGACGGAAGAAGGAATTAAATTAGAACTATCTTTAAATAGAGAAGAATTAGGGAGCTATTCCGGTCTAACTAGAGAGACAATAACTAGAAAGCTAGGCGAGTTTAAAGAATTAGGATATATAGATTTAATTGGAAATAAAATAATTATTATTAAGGACTTAGAAGCTTTAGAAGATTTTGTGTTTTAATTATTATTTTACCTTTAGTCAAAGATTTATTAAGCATTACTAGGGTATATGGTTAGTAGCTGTAAAGTAATTTAATTTTAATGAATTATTCTAAAGGAGGAAAAATGGACAAAAATTTTGTAGTAAAAGAAGTTGAAGGACTTTTTCAAATAATTAAGTTGAAAGAATTCAGAAGAACAGAAGGTGTAGCCTTCGATGTTATGACTAAATCCATGGTACCAAAAGTAGACGCAGTTGATGTTGTTCTTCATAAAGGTGCGGCAGTTTCACCAGGTTCAGTGGGAGATATTGAAAGACCTTGGTATATGCATACTCACCAAGATGACAATTTGTTCGTTCTTCGAGGAACTAGGCATATAGAACTTTACAGTGTGGAACATGGAAAGGTAGAAAACTTTGTTGTGACTCCTGATTATATCGAACACAATGGAGAAAGAGTTGTAGAAGGTGGCTCAGTATTAATTTGGCCAACTCATGTATTCCATAGAGTTAGAAGTGGAGAAGATGGATCTTCTTCTATCAACCTAGCTACTCACAAAGATGGAATAGATATGAAAACTAATTTTAATATCTATGATTTAAATACAGAAACTGGAGAATACAAAGTTCTGCGAGAAGGCCACGAGGACCAAATGTAAATATAATAAACAAATTTCCTGAGAAAAATTTATTTCTCAGGATTTTTTTAATTAAAGATTGACAACTTTAGTTGTCATATATATAATAAAAATGACAACTAAAGTTGTCAATTCGTTTTATAAATATTTATAGAATTATATTGTATAAGAAAGGAGATATATATGCCCTTACTTAATAGACTAAAAGAATTTAGAAGTACAAAAAACTTAAATCAACAGGAAATGGGTTTTATAGTAGGAGTTAGCAGGCAAACAATCAGCCTAATCGAAAGAGGAGATTATAATCCTTCGGTTACTTTGGCTCTTAAAATTGCAAAAGTTTTTGATGTAACTGTAGAAGACATTTTTATATATGAGGAGGATTTAGAAAGTGAAGGACAATAAAGCAAAAAGAAAACCACTGATTTCAATATTATTATTCATGGGTTTAGGCGCAATTACTGGGATATTTTTTTCTGAAATAAATAGTAGACTTAATATATTATCTGCAATAGATTATTTTGAAAATGGGCTATACCAAATTCATACGCTCTTATTATTCATAACTGCAATAGTTTCTATATTTGTTCCTTATTTTTTCTTCATTATGGGTAAGAATAAAGTGGAAGATTCTTTAAAAAACGACGACGATATTCTTGGTGAACGGTATGTAGATTTGTCACTGATGCTAGCAGATTTAGGTTTATTTTTTGTAGTAATCGTGGCTGCTTTAGGATTTAGTAAATATGATTTTTCAAATTATAAACAACCCTTACTAGATATTGTAGTTATAATTGTTTCTGCTTTAATTTTGGGCTTATTGCAAGATAAAATCGTCGAATTTATTAAAACCTACAATCCTAAAAAAACTGGAAATTTGTTTACTTTAAGATTCCAACAAGATTGGATGAAAAGTTCAGATGAAAGGGAAAAGCTTGAGGTTTATAAAGCTGCATACAGTAGCTATAGAGTTACGCAAAATGTGTTATTATTTGGTGTTGTCATTTTAGGAGTTTTGTCTATGGAG
>JAAYEN010000230.1 GCA_012728775.1 Tissierellia bacterium | reverse complement strand
GTAGCATGGAAAAGGGCATGGAAATGGCCTAAAACTAGCCAAGATTTCTTGCTACTTCCTTTTTATAAGACTTTTTTCAACATGTAACTACTTTTCGGGCTAATCATAGCTTTGAAGATATAACTTTTGACACTATAACCAACTTTTCATATATTGGGATTTGTATTTCCTTTGGATTAATTCAAATAAAAAGGATCTTTAAGATATTATGGACAACGGCATTTATGAAAAGGTCTTAGACCTAACTACAAAAGAAGAAATTGAAGATAGGGAGTATAAGGATCTTAGGAAGCTGGATGATAGTGAGCTACCTAGGGTGTTTTCTGCTGCCTATGAGGGGCTGATAAGGCAGGCTCTAAATGGAGCCGATGAGCAGAAGAAACTGGAGCTGATTGAAGAGCTTAATAATGCGGTTGGTCTTGAAGGTTTCGATTATAGTGAGGGTAAGTTTAAGGAGCTACTGGCTCTACATAGTGACGAAGAGGAGTTTGAGATTCTTAGGAAAAGTAGGCCTAGGACATCAATTTCTTCCTCTACTTTATTTACGGGTTTTACTGGGCCTAGTCTTGATAGTGAGCTAAAAAGAGAAATTAAGACTGCTGATGAAATAGATTTTTTAGTTTCCTTTATTAAGTACAGTGGCCTTAGATTAATTATGGATGAGCTGAGGGACTTTACCAGGACCAAAAAGCTTAGAGTAATTACTACTTCTTACATGGGAGCTTCGGACTATAAGGCTATATTGGAGCTGTCCAAGCTTCCTAATACAGAGGTAAAGATATCCTATGATAGTAATAGAACTAGGCTTCATGCCAAGGCCTACTACTTTAAAAGGAATACTGGTTTTTCGACAGCCTATATTGGTTCTTCAAACATTTCAAATCCTGCCCTTTCTTCTGGCCTTGAGTGGAATGTTAAACTCTCTGAATATACATCTAGGGATGTACTTTTTAGCATAAGCAAGTCCTTTGAAAGCTACTGGAATGATGAGGAGTTTAAAACTTTTAGCCCTGAGGATGAAAGGGATCTAGGAGAACTAAAGAGAGCTCTTCAGCCAACAAGTGTGGGTTCAGAACCCTTTGTTTACTTTAATCTAAGTCCTTACTCCCACCAAAGGGAGATTTTAGAGGACTTGGAACTGGAGAGAAAAGAGTATGGTCGCTATAGGAATTTAGTGGTTGCAGCTACAGGGGAACGTGTCATAATAGTGATGGGTGCAGTTAATGTTATGAAACCAAGGGTTTCAGGAACTTTAAATAAATATATTTTGTGTATTGCTTAGAGTAATTAAATTTGATTGCTGTAAGCAATGTATGAGAGGGGGCAAGAATATTAGTTCTTTAATAGTTGACAATTAGTTAGTATAATTACATTTAAAATAATAATAATAATTACGTATATGTAGTATTAAGCGAACTTAATTGAAATTAAAGGAGTGAACTCATATGATTAATGTTTTACCTTCACTTTTTATTTCATTACCTTTATACCTAGGAATACCAGCAATAATCCTATATTTTGTAATAAAAACAGCCGTGAAAAAGGCAATAAAAGAACTAAAAGATGAAAATATATTATAATTAAAGAAGCGTGTAGTTTATAAACTGCGTCGTGGATATAGAAAAATGTGCAACAAATCTTTTGGGTTTAGTGATAATTTTAATAGTTAAAAGCTGATAACTTCTTACATAAAAGAGTAAGATTTTCAGAAGGCATAATCCCAAAAGAGTTTATAGAATAACAGGGGGAATATGGAACAAGAGATATGTTATATGAAAAGGAGGTATGATTTATGTGGGAAAATACAGAATTAACAAAAAAGAGCTTATGAACTTTTTGATGACGGGATAATAGATACCTTTGAAGTAGGAACATTTAAGGGAGTGCAACAAATTCATCATTATATATTTCAAGATGTATTTGATTGTGCAAGAAAAATAAGGACAGTTAATTTATCAAAAGGTAATTTTCGTTTTGCTCCTGTTGGATTTTTAGAATCTAACCTGGAAGTTATTGAAAAGATGCCAGGGTCCGATTTTGATAGTATTATTGAAAAATATGTAGAAATGAATGTTGCACATCCTTTTAGGGAAGGGAATGGTAGAAGCCAGTAAAATAAATATTCCATCAGAAAACTATAGGAAACAAGCAAGAAACATTGCATAATGCTGCTAAGTCCATTGAGCAGAGAATTGAAGGTTTGGGGGAAATAAAAGCTCTAGAAAACGTCAGCGCTATTCGTTTTAAACAGAGCAAGGCATTTGAACTTCATAATCCCTACCCTATTATTGGAGAAGAAGGGAATAGGAACTTTGGGGATAATGTGCTATTTAAAAAAGCCTCCTTCCAAATTCCTATCGGGGCAAATGTGGCACTAACTGGAGAAAATGGTACTGGAAAACAACTCTAATCGAAATGATATTAAACCATGAAGATGGTATATCAATATCCCCTAAGGCAGAAGTAGGCTAATTTTCCTAAAATGGGTATAAATATAACCATAATCGAAAGGTTATGGAATTTATACAGGAGGATTGTGATTACAATATTTCCAAAAACCGCTCATTACTCACTTCCATGGGAATTAAAGATGGGGATATTAACAAAAAACCATCTGTTTAAGTGGGGGCGAAATTATTAAATTAATGCTGGCCAAAAAGCTTATGGGTAGTTATAATATATTATTAATGGATGAACCAAGTAATTTTCTTGATATACCTAGCCTGGAGGCACTGGAAGTGTTAATGAAAGGGTATGCTGGAACGATAATTATTTTATTTTTAGTACTGATAAATTGTAAGTGGACCAATAAAAGGGACTATAGCTTTTGATATTAAAGGGGTGTATTAGTATGGTAGACAATGCTATTCAAATGGTAACAGAGAAATTATCTTCTTGGCCTTGCGTGAGAGGTATTATATTAGGGGTTCATGTGCAAGAGGCACCCATACAGAAGATTCTGATATAGATGTGGGAATTTATTACAATGCGTAATCATTTGACCTGATAGCGATTAATCAAATTGCTACAGAATTGAATGATGAAAGATGTGGAATTGGGAATGTAAAAGCCATTTTATAAAAGACTAGTTCAACAAATGGGACAGATTACTTAATAAATTATTAATTTTAGGAGAATGATAAATGAATGTAAAAACCTTTACTGCGATGACTGAGGCAGGCTTAGACAGAAAAGTAAATAATCTTTTAAATGGTAATTCTTTTGATGTCGTAGATATAAAGTATTCATCCTCAATTTTTTATATGTGGTAATGGTTATATACAGACAATCAAATAAAGAATAATAACTAAGCAATCAGGCGCAGTTGTGGAATTAGAGCTGCACATCAAACGGAGTGGATTGTGGTATTATAATTTGTTGTCTTGGGTGAATTTAAAGTAATCGAAATTGATTATCTGAAAGGAAGTGTAGAGTATATGAATCCAACTAGTTTAACGTTTGGAGTTTACCCATTAGGTGCGGTAGGTACACCTTCTGGGTTGGCTAAAGGACCTATTGATGATTTTGATAAGATTCAACTAGCTTTAAAGGATTTACAAGGGGATGCAAAAAGGGTAATTCCGAGAATGTACATTGTTTATACGAAAGAATGGGAATCTGAAATGTTATCCAATATAGCATTTTTTCGCGATGATAGTTTATTGGGAGACTTGTGTATAGTATTAGGTGATTGGACAAAGAAACAAGGGTCGGATATAGAACTTGATCATTGGCTTAATTTTATTAAAAAAGTAATAAACGATTTTGGCTCACATTTGGGCTCCCTTCAAATTACCAACGAACCTAATTTACCGTTTATGGAGGGGTCGAATCCGCATATTATTCAAGCATTGGTAGAAGGAGTGGTTGTAGCGAAAAAGCAAGCCCAAAAGCTTAAACTCCCAATTAATATTGGATTTGGTTCGGTACCAAGCGGTGATGCATCAGTTCCATACTTTTGGGAGAATCTCACTAAAGAAGGAAATGATAAATTTGTTAAATATGTTGATTTTATTGGACATAATTTTTATGTAGACGTGTTTGGTGAGCAAACTCTCGCTTTACAGGAAGTGCCTTCTGTCGTGGAACATACACTTCGTAGTTTAAGGGAAGTGGATCTCGTTAAGGCTGGTATACCAAATTCAGTTCCTATACGAATTACTGAAAACGGGTGGTCTACTGGGAAAAAGTCTATTTCTGATTTAGATAGGTCTTATGAACATCAATCAAAGGTACTCGAAACAGTGATACGTACAGTCTACAGTTTACGAAGTGAACTTAACATTTCACATTTCGAACTTTTCGGACTCCGGGATGCTAATAGTTCCATAGATGATCTATTCCATCAATTTGGGGTTATGCGAGATGATTACTCACCGAAACCAGCATACTACACATTCAAGCGATTAATACGGGAATTAGGGTAATTTAATGGAGTGAAGATATATGTACGGTAAAACAATAAAAAACAACAAGTTTTTCTTGTCCTTGACAATGGTCATTGTTTTAATTACCTCCATTGTAACAATTTTTCAATTTTTTCAACCTGAAGTATTGAACATACTTCGTCGTGACCCCGAAAGATTGGCATCTGGAGAGTGGTGGAGGATTATAACACCCTTACTTGTCCATTCCGATGGTTGGGGACAGTACATTTTCAATATAGTGTGTATTATAGTAATCGGGATTGAAGTTGAACGATTATATGGAAAAATTGATTTTCTTTTTCTTTATTTAGCGGGAGGTTTGATTGGCGAGATTGCAGGCTATGCATGGGAACCATATGGCGCTGGAGCATCAGTAGGTCTTTGTGGCCTATTAGGTGGATTATATATTATTACATTGATAAGTAGGAAAAAGGTAGCAAATCCACTTTCTCTCTTGTTAAGTCTTTATATTGTTGTTGGTCTTGTCAGTTTTGCAAGTGGAAGAATCTATGTATCAATAGGACTCTTCATTATGGTTGGGGTTCTTACAGGAATTATCATGAAAAGGAAAAATCCAGAAAAATTATTAGGCACCCTATCTAGTATAGGTGGTTTCATTGGTGTGATAACTCTGTTGGTGTTTCATGATATACATGGAGCAGCAATTCTGGGTGGATCTCTCACTGCCGTTATTCTCTTTTCCCTACAAAGGTGGTCGTGACTTAGCAACTTGAATACATACGTAAGATTCTACCAGTTTATGTTAATTGTTCAATAATAATTTAATTTAACAAAAGGGCGCGATTGTTGAAAAAAGGGATAGCATTTGCTACTCCTTTTTATTTGTGTGCCCAACATGGGCAACAACTTGATGGTAAAAGCTATTTGGTAGGAACCTTTAGCTAAAAGTAAATTTATCCACAGCGACATGGAATCTGAAGGAAACTAGAGGCAAAATCCCGAACTGGCGAACAGAAGCCACATCAGGGTGAAATAAAGTGGATGAGTTTACATAACAAAACAAAGTCCAATACTACCCGAACCTTATACAGTAAATGTGACGGTTACTTGTGAGGAAGGCCGTTGTTCTTATCTAGGGAGGTCTTATGGATATGAGAAAACAGAGTATGCACCATGGTTGAAACAAGATTTGTCATGATCGTGGGAGATTTCTCTATATATACAAGTAAGAGTTTGAAAGATTTTATTTATGAATGTAATAAAGGAAAAAATATTTTTTTCACATCTGATGTAGAGCAGGCTATTAAGAGACTAAGTATAGAGTGATTAAAGGGGCGAGATTTAATTGATGCACATTAGGATTAGAAGACCAACTGAAGATGACAAAGACCGATTAGTTAAATTTTTTAAAATTGTAGTGGTCGATACCTTTATCAAGGAAGGTATCGAAGAAATGGTAGAAGATTTAGAGGAAGAAATTGAATCTAAGAAGCAATATTTAGAAAATGATCTAAAGAGCAATGGAGAACTTAGAT
>JAAYEN010000172.1 GCA_012728775.1 Tissierellia bacterium | reverse complement strand
TTAATTCGATTGAATTGAATTTGATCTTGGGGTAATAATTCCATAAATCCCGGTAAAATTGATGGTTTTACTATTTGTGTCATTTAATTTCCTCCTAATTTTCTAAAAATATCAAAGACCCAAAGTCTTTTAATTTATAATCTCCTAAAATTTTATACTCTGTACTTTCTTCTATTAAAAATTGTTTAATCTTTTCGAAGTCTTTATGATTTTGAATATTGCCAGTAAAGTAAAGCTCCTTTGAATATCCACTGGCTCCGCCAATAAATCCGTAATCGAATCCGTCTAACTCAATTTCTCCTTGGGAAATTAATAATTTCCTTCTATCTCCCAATGCTTTATAAATTCCCTTATCCGATGTAATGATTCCTGATTTAGTGAACAAAACATTACATTTTCCATAACCTTGATTTACGTGAATTTTTTCAAAATCTATCTCATTCAAAATCTTCTCGTCAGTGATATTAAAATTGTGAATAGCTATCTTGCCATTGGTTGCCAAATTATATGGACAGTCCTTTGGATAAATATCTTCAACAATTTTTTCACCTGATTTTACTATTATACCATAATTTGATAATAAATTATGGTAGTATGTATAAACAGATGGTTCTACTACAATTAAATTTTCTTTTATTTTACAAACTTGTATATCCGGATGAGTTTTCAATGGGAAGTTAAAATCTTTAAGTTCTAAAGTTTCTACTAACAAAAACCCAAAATCCATAAGCATATCTTTGGAGATTTTGGGCAAGTTTTTGTCACATATGCAAATTTTCAACTTCTTTGCCTCATGGATTCATACATTAAAATAGAAGCCGAGACATTGGCATTTAAAGATTCTGCTCCTCCAACCATGGGGATATATAGAGATTGAGTAGCGTATTTTTTCATCTCCTTCGATACTCCTTGGGATTCGTTTCCTATAATAATAATTACATTATCTTTTAAATCCGTCTCCATAGGAGTAAAGCTTTTTTCTTCTAAGGAGGTGGCAAGTATTCTAAACATTCTAGATTTTAAAATTTCCATCTCGTCTATATTTTTCATGACATAAATATTTATCCGAAAAATAGACGCCATAGTAGAGCGAACTACCTTTTCATTTAATACATCTACAGAATTAGGTCCCACAATAAGTCCGTCAAAGCCAAAGGCATCAACACCTCTAATAATTCCACCCATATTTCCTGGATCTGAAAGTCCGTCTAATAAAATATATCTGCCGAAGGGTAAAATATTCTCCACACTTTTTATATCTGCATACACAGTAGCAAATATCCCCTGGGAGTTTACTGTATCAGTTATTCCATAAAAAATTTTATCTTCTATTATGTTTAACTTTTGTTTTTGAAAATCAGTATAGTTTTTCAACTCCCCATCAAAAAAGCTTTTAGATAAAAATATTTCACGAATTTTTATATCTTCGTTAATAGCCTCTATTATAGGCTTAATTCCTTCTAATATATATGTGGATTCTCTAGTCCTGACCTTTTTTTGCTTTAGGCTTTTAATAAATTTAATTTTTTTGTTTTCTTCTGAATTTATAAAGTTATGCATGCTTTTCCATTTTCTTTAAATATTGGTCTTCGCCAATTACTATTAAATTATCTCCCTTTTCTATTTTTTCTAAAGCAGAAGGAGACACTATCGTTTTGTCGTTTCTTCTAATGGCAATGATATTTATATTAAAGGTATTTCTCACATCTAATTCCTTTAGGGATTTTCCCGCCCAGTTTTGTGGAGAGTTAATTTCCACTATGGAATACTCTTCGCTAAAATGAATGTATTCTATTATACTTTTACCTGAGATAGAACGAGCTAGCCTTTCTCCTAATTCTATTTCCGGATAGATAACTTGGTCTACTCCAACTTTTTTTAAAATTCTAGCTTGCATATCAGTTCCAGCTTTTGCATAAATCATAGGAATTTCATACTCCTTAGACTCTACTGCTGCCACTATAGATGCTTCTAAATTGCTACCTATGGCGATGACTGCTACGTCAAAATTTCTAAGCCCTAATTCTTTTATTGCACCTTCATCTAAAACATCAGCTATTATGGCTGTAGTTACATAGGGAGAAATCTCTTGAATTTTCTCTTCGTCATTATCTATTACCATAACCTCGATATCTTCTATAAATAATTCTTTTGCTAAAGCAGAACCAAAACGTCCTGCACCAAATACTACTACTGAATCTACTTTCATTTAAACTCCTCCTATCCCACACTAATATTAGCATCTGGGAAATCCAATTTTGAACTCTTAGACGCCTTACCAAAAGCAAAAGCCATAGTAAGAGGTCCAATTCTACCTATATACATAGTTAAAGTTATTATCAGTTTGCCTATATCAGTAAGCCCTGGAGTAATTCCTCGAGTAAGACCCACTGTGGCATAAGCCGATGTCACTTCGAATAAAATATCTAAAAAATTGTTAACTTCAGTAAGAGTCAATACAAAAGAAATTCCAATTACCAAAAATATACTAATCATAACTAGTGCCAAAGCTTTTTGAATGGTGGCATTGGGTATTTTCTTTTTAAAAATCACTACATTTTCTTCCCCGCGAATCGTAGCTATTGTAGATGCAAATAATACACCAAATGTAGTCGTTTTAAGTCCCCCTGCAGTAGAACCTGGAGAACCACCAATAAACATTAATATTATCATTAGTACAACAGAAGTATCTCTTAATTTTCCTATATTAACGCTATAAAATCCTGCAGTTCTAGTTACTACTGATTGGAAAAGAGATTGAATAACTTTTGAATAAGCTCCTTCTCCACCTAAGGTAAATGAATTACCATGTTCAATTAGAAAAAATATAAAAGCCCCACCTACTATAAGTAAACTAGACATAATTAAAACTAATTTTCCATGTACTGATAATTTTTTTATACTTTTCTTATTTATAAGTTCCGAAGAAACTTGAAATCCCAATCCCCCAATAACTATTAAAGACATAATAGCTATATTAATGGGTAAACTATTTTG
>JAAYEN010000236.1 GCA_012728775.1 Tissierellia bacterium | reverse complement strand
ATTTAATATTAAACATATTAAAATTGATTAATTATTGTATATTTGATAAAATAAGCCTAATAATTTAGGAAATGGAGAAAGTATGGGAAAAAACCTGTTTAGTATGGATATTGACGAAATTTTGATATCAGAAGATCAATCAGAAGAGGAAACAGTAGAGTATTTCGAATTATTTAATAACGAAATGGAAAAGATTTACCAATTTACATTGACTTATTATGAATACCTTTACATCAAAAGAGACTATGGTAATGGAATACCCATGACCATGTTAGAGATACACGTCCTCACAGATATCAATGACAAGCCAGGTATAACCGTCACAGAAATAGCACAAAAATGGAAAAGAACCACTAGTGCGATTTCTCAAATAGTAAAATACTTATATGATATGGATTTATTATATAGAGTTAGAAATGAATCTGACGGAAAAGTAAACAACCTATTTATCACTGATTTGGGCAAAGAATTGGTTTTGATGCACAAACATTACGACAATATCGACACTATTAAAACTTTAAAAAGATTATCAAAAGCAGTAGGCTATGAATCAGTCGAGACATTTTTCAAAGTAATTGAAGAATATAGACATGTAGTCGAAGACTCGAAAAAATATATCGGAGAAGATTAATATTGAAAATTGGAATTTTAGGAGCTATGGAACCTGAAATAAATCTGATTGTATCTCATCTAGAAGAACCAAGGGAACTGACCCTTGGTAAATTTAGATTTATTACAGGATTTTATAAAGAAAAAGAAGTTATAGTTTCAGAATGCAGTATAGGAAAAGTAAATAGTGCAATATCCACACAAACTATGATAAATAATTTTAATCCAGATTTTATCATTAATACTGGAATTGCAGGAGGATTGGATTCCAGATTGGAAGTGCTATCCATAGTAATAGGGGACAGCCTTACATATCACGACTTTAATCATGAAATTATGAAAAAGTATTTTCCCTTCAGAACCCATTTTGAAGCAGACAAAAAAGCAATTAAGATAGCAGAAGAAATAGCAAAAAATGCAGGCATACATACCCTGACAGGAACTATTATTACAGGAGATTTATTTGTAGAAGATTCTATAAAAAAAGCTCAGCTGAAATCTGATTACGATGCTCTTTGTGTAGAGATGGAAGGTGCTGCCATAGCTAACACCGCCTATACTAACGACGTACCATTTATAATAATACGCGCAATATCAGATATGGCAGATGACGGAGGACATATGACCTATGAAGAATTTAAAGAAAAGGCATCTGACGAGTCGGCTAAAATAGTTTTAGGATTAGTAGAAAAATTATAATTATTTATAGGAGGAAGCAAAGTGGAACTTGAAATTTTAGTAAAAGATTATCGAAATGGGATTGAAGACCTAATTCACCCAGGAATTATTTCCATCGTGGATTACCAAGGAAATGTATTGCATGCAATTGGCGATACGAAGAGATTGGTATTTTCCAGATCCAGTGCAAAACCCATCCAAGCCATTTCAGTAGTGGAAAGTGGAGCAGTAGACGAATACGAAATTACACAAAAAGAACTAGCCCTTATTGCATCTTCTCATAGCGGAGAAGAATTTCACGAAGAAGCAGTTAGAAGTATTTTGAAAAAAGCAGGAGTAGATGAAAAGTACTTACAATGTGGAACTCATTTACCCTTAGCGAAATATAGAGCAGACCAATTCATAAGAGACGGCATAACCCCAACAGAAGTCCAAGCCAACTGCTCAGGAAAACATTCGGGAATGCTAATAACCTGTAAAAAAATGGGTTACTCCCTAGATGACTATTGGTTAGAAGATCATCCAGTGCAACAAAAAATTATAGAAAACTTCGGATATATTTGTGGAGTAGATCCAGCTGAAATAAAAATTGGAATCGACGGCTGCGGAGTTCCAGTTCATGCACTACCTATGGAAAAATTAGCCTACGGATACGCAAGACTAGCTAAACCAGTAGACCTATCAGAAGAAAGACAAGCCACTATCAAAAGAATTACAGACGCTATGGTGGCATATCCAGAAATGGTAGGAGGAACAGACAGAATATGTACAGACCTTATGGCGAAATTCGGAGACAGACTATTTGCAAAATCCGGAGCCAATGCCTTTTACAATATAGGAATAAAAGAATCAGGAATTGGAATCGCAATTAAAATGCTAGACGGATCTTCAGACAATATTCCAATGATTATAATAGACCTACTTTTGAAACTAAATGTAATAAAAGAAGAAGAGCTAAAAGACTTCAATAAAATCCACCTAGATCATAATGTGTATAACCACAGAAAAGAAATAGTTGGAGAGAAGAAAATAGCATATAAAATCAGTTAAAAGTGAAAAGTTAAGAGTGAAAAGTTTTGCCTGCGGCTAAGTT
>JAAYEN010000310.1 GCA_012728775.1 Tissierellia bacterium | reverse complement strand
GAATCTGATGACATGATAAATAAAAAGGTAAAAAAACTTTTAGAAATAGGAATAAATCCTATTTTATGTGTTGGTGAGACACTAGAAGAAAGAGAAGATGAAATCCATTTCGATAAAGTTAAATCTCAAATAAATGCTTGTCTAAAAGATGTGAATAAAGAAGATTTAGATAAAGTTGTAATTGCATATGAACCCATATGGGCTATTGGAACTGGAAAAAGTGCTAGTAGCGATGATGCTGAAGAAATGTGTGCATTCATTAGAGAACTCTTAAAAGATAATTATGGTGAAGTCATTTCTGAAGCTATAAGAATTCAATACGGAGGATCGGTAAAACCAGAAACCATTGATGAATTAATGTCAAAAGCAAATATTGACGGAGCTTTGGTGGGTGGAGCTAGTTTAAAAATAGAAGATTTTTCTAGAATCTCAAATTATGAGGTTGTCAATGAGTAAAAAAACTAATATGTTAATTATCTTAGATGGTTTGGGTTTAGGAAAAGAATATGATGGAAATGCATATTATTTGTCTAACACCCCTGTTTTAGATAGACTTAGAAATGAATATCCAACAAGCGAATTAGTTGCTAGCGGTGAAGGAGTTGGACTTCCCAGCGGACAAATGGGTAATTCAGAAGTAGGACATTTAAATATCGGAGCAGGTAGAATAGTTTATCAAAACCTATTAAAAATTAATAATGCATTGAAAGATGGTTCATTAAAGAATAACGAAGTATTGAAATCTTCTATGCTATTAGCTAAAGGTGCTGATAGAGCAGTCCATTTTATAGGTTTATTGTCAGATGGCGGTGTCCACTCTCATGAAGAACATTTATATGGAATGTTGGAACTAGCAAAAGAATTAGAAATACCCAAGGTTTATGTTCATGTGATATTAGATGGTCGAGATGTATCTCCCCATGCAGGCATAGTATCCATAAGAAGACTACTTGACAAGATGGCTGAACTAGAAATAGGTTCTATAGCTACAATTTCAGGTAGATACTATGCTATGGATAGAGACAATAATTGGGAAAGAACTATAAGAGCATATGACACCATAGTAGTTGGAAAGGGAGTTTCTGTAAGTGATGTAGAATATTATGTAAATGAATCTTATCATAATAAAATTACCGATGAATTTATGGATCCACGTTTAGTCGGGGACTATAATGGAATGAGCGATGGAGACACTGTGATATTCTACAATTTTAGACCTGACAGAGCAAGGCAATTGACCAGAGCCATAGTTGACGAAGATTTCCAAGGGTTTTTGCGAGAAAAACGTGTCAATGTTAATTATGTTACTATGACTGAATATGACAAAACTATTAAAGGTGTTAGAATAGTTTTTGGAGAAGATATTCCCAATAATACTTTGGGTGAATATCTGAGTAAAAAGGGATTAACTCAGCTTCGCATTGCAGAAACAGAAAAATATGCACATGTTACCTTTTTCTTTAATGGTGGAGTGGAAAGAAAGTTCGAAGGTGAAGATCGAATTTTAGTGCCTTCTCCCAAAGTTGCAACCTTTGATTTAAAACCTGAAATGAGTGCTTATGAAGTAGCTGATGAAACTGTAAAAGCAATTGACTCAGGAAAATATGATTTAATAGTTTTAAACTTTGCTAATTGTGATATGGTAGGACATACTGGAATAATTCCAGCAGCAATTAAAGCAGTAGAGGCTGTGGATTTTAATTTAGGAAAAGTTATTACTAAATTAAAAGAAAAGGGTGG
>JAAYEN010000328.1 GCA_012728775.1 Tissierellia bacterium | reverse complement strand
TGTATTCATGGTAATGTTTATTGGGATTTGTGGAAACATAGCCTCAGACGCAGCTATTGTAATTATTCCTCCCCTTGCTGGGATAATATTTATGTACTTAGGCAAACATCCTTTAGCAGGTATCGCAGCAGGATATGCAGGAACCACAGCTGGATTCAGTGCTAATATCATGCCTGCAGGTACTGACGCATTACTTCAAGGTATCACAAACGAAGCTTCAGCAATCGTAAGTGGACCAGAGATACAACTTACAGCTAACTGGTATTTTATGATAGTATCCACATTTGTAATTTCCATAGTAGGTACATTTGTAAATAACAAGATTATCGAACCGAGACTAGGAAAATACAAAGGAAAAGCTAAAATAGAAGGATCTGCTGAAGTAACTCCCGAAGAAAGAAAGGCTCTTAGGACAACGGGGTTGGCATCTTTGATTTATGTAGGAATTATCGTGGCGTTAGCATTTCCAAAAGGTTCCTTTTTTAGAAATCCAGACACAGGCTCCTTGATCATTCAATCTACATTGATGAGTTCCTTGATTCCACTTTTATTAGGACTATTCCTAGTTGTGGGAATCTCATACGGTATATCCATTGGAGTCATTAAAACTACATCAGACGTTCCAATTTTAATGACAAAAGCTATTAAAGGCATGGCATCATTTATAGTTTTGGCATTTATAATTGGACAATTTATTGGATGGTTCAATTGGACGAATTTAGGATTATTGATATCAGTAAAATTAGCCAATATGATATCCCATGCAGGATTTATTGGAGTTCCGCTATTTATATCCTATATATTAGTATGTACAACTGTAAATCTATTTATCGGATCAGGATCAGCGAAATGGTCATTGTTAGCGCCGATATTTGTACCAATGTTTACGATTTTAGGCTATCATCCAGCTTGGACACAAGTATTATATAGAATTGGAGACTCTAGTACAAACGTAATTTCTCCACTATTTAATTACTTGCCGATTATACTAGCATTTATGCAAGAATACGACGAAGACGCAGGTATAGGGACACTCATATCACTCATGATTCCTTACTCCATGATTTTCTTGGTGTTCTGGTCATTACTGGCGATCGTATGGTATTTCGTAGGACTACCACTAGGACCTGGCGCACCAATATTCTTGTAATTAGACAATTAAATTCAAAAACATTTAAAAACCACCAGGGCTGGTGGTTTTTTATTGGCACATATAATGTATAAAATTCTAAAGAATTTTTTACTATTCAATTATTCTTCCATCTGTTGAGATTGTAACCACGTTCCATGGAATGAACTTTCCGCTAGCTTGTAAAGCCATCTTACCAGCTCTTTCCAATCCGCCACAACACGGAACTTGCATTCTTACAATAGTCACACTTTTGATGTCGTTATGTCTGATGATTTCAGTTAGTTTTTCAGTATAATCTCCATCATCCAGTTTAGGACAACCTATGATTGCTACTTTGTTTCTCATAAAATCCCTATGAAAATCTCCATAGGCATATGCTGCGCAATCCGCTGCAATCAAAAGATTTGCGTTTTCATAAAGAGGCGACTTTAAAGGCATTAATTTTATTTGTACAGGCCATTGTCTCAACTCGGATTCTATTACGGTGTTGTTCCCAGAAGCTACTTCTTTTTTCATAACTTTTTGCGAGGAGCCTTCGCATTGGCAATCATGATCTTCGTCATGGGAATGCTCATCACCTGAGCAGCACCCATGGCCTTCATGTATATGTGATTCTGAATTTCTATTTATAGACATCACAGCAGATCCAGGGCATCCGCCACTTACTTGTGGAACATTTTCATTTTCCAACGTCTTTTTCATTTTTTCAAGTACCGCAGCTTTATCGAAGGGAAGTGTTTCCTTTTGAATAAAACTAATAGCTCCAGTAGGGCAATTTGGTAGACAATTTCCCAAACCGTCGCAGTAATCATCCCTAAGGAGTTTAGCCTTGCCATCTACTATTCCAATGGCACCTTCATTACAAGCACTGATGCAAAGTTCGCATCCAATACATAAATCTTCATCTATCTCAATAATTTGTCTTAACATTAATTCCTCCTATATTAGACCCTATAACCAATAGTTATTACTATACAATTATTTGTCTTTTCGCTCAAAAAGTAAGTAACATATGTTACGCATCAGTTATTAAATGTTAACAAAATTTTAACTTGATTAGCAAATACTTAAATGTTACAATTAAATTATAAATAAAGGGAAGGCGTGATTGTGAAAGAGATGTTTAGAAAATATAATATTTTGCCCTTTATAATCGTAGCTGCCTTAACTGCTATATTTTATTCAGATTATTGGGCATTATATTACATGAAATTTGAGCCAGAACCTAATTGGATGTTTTACATAAATTTCGGTAAAAAAATTTTATTTATTTCTGTAATTCTTATAATTTATGTAATCTATTTAGAATCAAATAAACACCCAGCTTTATACAATAAATCCAATGCGATATCTCTTATGTTTTTTGTTCCATTGGTAATTTTAGGATTTTTAATAGGTTTGGAAATTTTTATTCCAAAAGCGGTTTTATTGGGACTTTATATAGGATTTTTACTAATTTTATTTTTCTTTTACATAAAAAATTATGACAATTTATATCCAACAGATCCTTTAAAAACCATGATTTTTTTCAAAAACTCCCTTTGGGTAGAAATAATAGCTATTATTGCTATATATATAGGGCTTGCAGTTGTAATATTAGACTATCTAATGATTGGATTGAGCTTATTTGTTGTATTTGGATTGATTGCATACTTTTTCGGGGCAAGGCGAAAGAAAAAGACTTATTTAGATGAATTATTTAAAAAATCCAAAAACAAGCGTCGCCTTGGCGATAGCATTCAACATACTACTTAGACTAAGTTTAGTCCAGGCTACAATCATTTACGGAGTATGGGTATTGATTTATTTTGGCTTTATTAGAAAAAGATTTATAGAAAAACTTGAACAATAATGGAGGCTTTAAATGAAAAAGTTAATTATTATATCTTTATCTTTAGCGCTTATTATGACCTTGGGAGGCTGCAATTCAAAAAAGAATGGAGCTGAAGTTATAGAAACCCCAGTAGAAGTAGAAGTAGTAGAGGAGACCAAAACTCCAGAAGTTGAAGTAGAATCAGAAAAGAAAAAGACGCCAGAAGTAACTGTAGAAGAATTAGATGATGACACCAATATTGTAACCGAGGATAATCAGCCAGCTTTTCGAGTAGAATGGGCAGATGATGTGCTTTCAGAAATTCCTGATTATTATGAATACACTGCAGTGGACTCAGTACCAGAATTTAGAATAGTTTTTATTCCATATAGGGTAATTAAAGACTTCAAAATTCTAAATATAGAATTTGTAGAAGCCAAAGAAAATGGAGAAATTATTTTCACTATCCAAGAAGCCTACAAACCAGAATCCCTAAAACCAGAAAAACCACTACTAGCGAACTTGTCATTTTTCGGAACGATTCCCAACAACGGAGTTTCTTATGTAGACGAAAAAGGAACCACACAGTATTACACAATTAACATCAGCGGAAAAGATGGAAGTTTAATATTAAGTGAATTCACTCCAGCTGAAAAATAAAAAAAACTCCTCGAATTTTCGAAGAGTCAAATTAAGATAAATGCCAGATTATGTCTGGCATTTTATTTATTAAATAAAAAGTTTATATTATCTTCCAGTTTCTTAAATGGTTTTGTATCACCTAGTTCTAATTTTATAATATCAGCCATACTTTTGTAATACCAATAGATTTCATTAGGATTATTTTGATTGAATCGCTTCCAAAGCTCGTAAAGATAATTCTCTTAATAATTTCTGTAATTAGAACTATATTTCCTATTTTACAAAAAAACAGTAAATATTGGAACTATACTTCCAATATTTGCTGTTTTGTTTAATTTTAAGTAATGGGTTTCATATTTTCTCGAATATACATGACATCCATCTGGAGACAGGGTCATAAATAATTGATTTGTTTTAAGTCTTTCGTTTGATATGCTATATCACACCTATTTACTGTTTTTCCTATGTGCTTTTAGTTTTTTCAATGCCCAATCGTAATGGCTTGCTGTTGTGCTTACAAAATAGGATCCTAGGGTACTTCCGCCTACCCAAGAAAATACATCTTTCGTAAACAATTCTTCATCAGAAAAAGTTTCTGCAAGTTTCATAACATCTTCATGAGACTTAAGGTACATTTTTTCTGCATCTTCTAGTGAGGTATTTTGATGTTTTTTCCAAAACTCCACATTCATATCCCCATAGGTTTTCCAGTTGTATGGTGGGAGAAGAAATGGTTTTTCTTTACCAGCCATATTTGAAGAAACCCAGTTTAAAATAAGCTGGTGCCATTCATAAAGATGGATTAGAATATCTCGTAAGTTTTTATCTCTCTTCCAATGCGCTTCTTTTTTCTTTGTATCCTCCGAAAAATCAAAAGGAGTATTAAGTTCCTTTTCTGACATTGTTTCGATAAATTCATTTAGCTTTTCAAAATTAGTTTGAGCTGTATTTACTAAATCTGTTTTTGATGTTGGTCTTCCCATGATAATCCTCCTACTATTATAGTTTTGATTTGTCTTAATTATACAAATAGATATAAGACAACTGTATGTCATATTTATTATTAATAAGATTCTTTACTAAATTTTACTTGAATAGTTTTCTGACATTTTCTCTAGCATAACTTCAATAGTTTTTCTCAAATCTAAAGGAGTGATTACTGTTGCAAATGGGCCAAAAGAAAGTATGTATCCATAAAGCCAAAAATCTTCAATATAACTCATCTTAACTGTAAAACTTCCATCCACATTTTGAATGACATCTTTATCGCAAAACTCATCTAATACTCGATATTCCATATCTTTTTCTACTCTTATTACAATTTCAGTCATCTGATGGGACCTATGTATTTCTCCATTATGTAATTTATCCAAAACTCTTGACTTAAAATTTTCCTCCAAAATTTCTACATTTCTCATGCGACTAAAGCGAAATATACGCATATCTTTTTTATTTAAACAGTATGCTTTTAGATACCAGTTTTTTTCTTTAAACCATAGCTTGTATGGCTCTACAATTCTTTTGGTTCTCTTGTTAAGAGATGTTTGATATTCAAAGGATAAAAGTTTTTTAGAGATAATCCCTTCCTTAGATTTCTCAAATTGACTTTTAATTGAGTTCCCCCAATCATCAAAATCAATTTCATAATATCCTTGGTTATTATTTCCGAAAAAGGAAGAAACTTTAGATAGCGTCAAGCTTACCGATGACTCGTCAAAAGCATCTAAAGCTTGCATAGCAGATAGAATATCATTTTTCTCTTTTTCAGTCAGAACAGTCTTATTTAGGACATAATCAGGCAGTAATGAAATGCCACCATTTCTACCTTTGTTCATATAAATAGGGATTCCAGCAGCGGAAATATCTTCAACATCTCGATAGATCGTTCTTGTAGAAACCTCAAAATGCTCAGCGAGTTCTTTTGCTGTAATTTTTTTCTTGTCAAGAAGGATATATATGATTTCAAAAAGCCTATTTATCTTCACAATCTCACCTCTATATGATTATAACATTTAATAAGACATGAAGGTGTCATACTAATCTCAAAATAGACTTGTTTCGAAAAACCGTCTTAAAATATCAGTTTTGACTTTTTGTGGAAGCTCCAAAACCCTTATTATCAGTGGATTTTCGTCCACTTGTCACTATTATGGCATCAGCACCCGGTGAAGGGGTCGAGAATAAAACTGTATTTCTAGATACTCTAGAATCATAGAAAGGGTATGAAATCAAGCTTTTCTAAGTGTATAATTTGCCTGATATCAGTGCATACATGAGTACAGAGTTGACACACCAAAAATTTTTTATTTCTTCTTTTTTGGTTTTGGTGCAGGTAATTCATCAAACATAGCATTAAATAATCCAGCTAAATATTCCTTGCTATCTACATTATCTACTAATAACATTTCTTTCGCACCTTCATAAGGTAACTCATATTTTACACTTTGCATATAATCCACTGCTGATTGTACAGCTTTCACAAGAAATCTGTCATCGTATATCCCACCAACAATTTTATCCTTGTAATACAGAATATACTCCGTCATCATTGCTCTATATCTTATTTCTTCTAATTCTGATAGTTGTTCTAAAATAAAATCCAAATATTCTTTACTCGATGCCATAACATTGCCTACCTTTTTGATTTATTTTTTCTTATTTTGATTCGCCTTTATTCTTCTTAGTTTTCTTTTCAAGCTTTTTTATTATTTCTAAATAATCCTTCTCAACTTTTGTAAGTGTCTTCGCCTGAAATTTTCTATATTCCTCTTGGGCTTTATCCATGGCTTGTTGATGGCTCACTTTACCTGCCCCATCCAAAACTTGTTCTCCAGTAGAAGAAAGAATAGAATCAAGATGTGAGATATAGTCTTTCATGTACATTGGATTTCTTCTCATAGCCTGAACTTCTGCAAAATCAAAATATCCTGAAACAAGGTTATTTAGTATCTTTAATTCATCTTCTTCTAGATAGTTCTTTGCAACTCTAATATCTTTTATTCTTGGTAATTCACCAGAAAAAGTCGTTAATCCCATAAACGGTTTCTCCGCATCTACTCTGTTGAAAATTAACTCAGCAGTGGTATGACCATGGGTAGCATAATGTAGTTTATTTTGTACAATTTTGAAGAATTGTATTGATTCATCGCTTTTAGGATTGTAGTCTACGCTCGTTGCATATAAATCTAGAACCTGACGGTACATTACCTTTTCAGAGGAACGAATATCACGTATGCGATCTAATAACTCTTTCCAGTAATTGCCACCGCCAAGCTCTTTCAAGCGAGCATCATTCATCGTAAAACCTTTAAGCATATACTCTTTTAAACGCTCAGTCGCCCAAATTCTAAATCTGGTTGCCACAGAAGATTTGATTCTGTAACCTAAGGATATAATCATATCCAAATTATAGTGGTAAACATTATAGTTTTTTCTATCCGAAGCAGTTGTTCGGAATTTCCGAACAACTGAATTTTTATCTAATTCTCCTTCTTCAAAGATGTTTTTTATATGCTCACTTACATTAGATTTGCTCGTTTGATACAAATTAACAAGCTGTTCTTGTGTCAACCAAATAGTCTCATCTTCAAGTTTTACATCTATATGAGTTAACCCGTCTTCGGATTGATAGATTATTATTTCACCATTATTTTGATATTCCATCTTGTTCCTCCTTTATCATTTAATTACATAGCTTTCTCTTGTTCTATTAAGCTTAAATGACATTTTTGATAGTTTTGACTTTTTGTGGAAGCTCAAAATCCTTATTATCAATGGCTTTTCATCCACTTGTCACTAATATGGCATCAGCTTCTGTTGCAGAATCGAGAACAAAACTATACTTTTTTCTTTATTTAATACCATAAAAATTTTCTCTTGTAATAACTAGATTTATAGTTTTTCCATGTGATTCAATTTCTTTAAACCCGAGGGATTTATGGATACTGAATGTCCGATTATTATAACTCTCAAAATCACTATGGTCACAATTCTTTCTAAATATTTATTATATCAATGCCAACAGTTTTATTCCAAATAAAATTGTCGGACAAATTGATTAAGAATAGATAAACTCCTCGAAATTTTAGAGGAGTTTATTAATTTGCAATTTAATTATTTAGTTGATTTTACCTTTTTTATCGGAACCCAAAGTTCCATTTCGTAATCGAAGGAATTCATATCGCCTTCTTTATAAACTTCAAAATCCGGTGCGCCAGAATGCATATAGCCATGTTCGGGAAAGAATACTTCCATTATATATTTCCAGCCTTCGTGGATACATTTAGGCACTTCTCCTTTAAGCTCTACGATTGCGTATTCATTTTCTGGAATTTCTATTATTTCTAGATTCATTTTCTCTGCAAGATCTTTATCCTTTACGTCATAAGCAGCCATATAATTTATATGTTTTACATCTTCAATATCAAAACAGACACCATAACTTTGTCCATTTCCCATTTTTTCCAAATCTTCCAATGAGTTTTGTTCAAATAATTTCTCCCATGCTTGGGGGCATAAGGAACTGTCAATAGCTTCCATTTTATATCCTGCTATTATAAATCCTGGTTTCTTTTGTATACTTATGTCCATGCTTCTTCCTCCTTTAACTAGTATTTTATCAACATTTGAAATTTATTACTCTAGAATTTATGTACGAGATTTATAGAAAAAACTCCCAAGTCATTATAATTTTTTTACTTTTACAATTAAAAAATATGGCTTATGATTTAATTCTTCGTACTCCGGATACTTTTCAAGAATTTCTTTTGATGGGATAGGTTCGATTAGCTTTTCTATTGTAAACCCAGATTCTATTAAAGAATTTAATATTGTGGAAAATTTTCTATGATATTTTTTTACATTATCTACAAACCAAACTGACTCTCTTTCGCCATCTATGCTATAGTTAGAAATATTTGCAAAAATCTTATTGCCTTTTTCATCTCTAGTCCATCTTTCACCTTTAGTAAAACAGGTATTGAGTGGATTTTCTTGTGAGAAAATAAAAACTCCACCATCATTTAGTAAATTGTAAATATTATTTGATAGCTCCTTAAAATCTTCTACATAATGTACGGCCAGAGAACTTATAACAATGTCAAATTTGTTATCGAGTTCATGTAATTCTTCCATAGGAATATTTTTGTATATTATATTCTTATGACTATTCTCTTTGATTGCTACTTCGAGCATTTTCTTGGAAATATCAATACCAATAACTTTGCTCCCACCTCTTTTGACAAATTCGATGCAATTTTCACCATATCCACAGCCTAAATCTAAAATAACCTTTTCGTTAAGATCTGGAAGCAATGAAAATAAAGCAGGTTTTTCAAATAAGATGTTGGCATTTTTTTCATTATCTCTGATTTTCTTGTAATTAGAAAAGAAAATATCATTATCGTATATATTTTGTCGTGACATAAAAGCACTCCCCTAAAATTTATTGGTTTTTATATATTATATAAACGGAACCTTCTTCTTCAAATACAGATATTCTTATAGGCAATTCAAAGGAGATTTCCGGATTGTCTTGGATATTATTATCTCATATTATTTGTATGGTACAAAATTTATCGAAGTTTTTCCTGTGTATTGGATAGCTATTCTGTCTTCAGGGTGTTTATCACATAGATAAATTATAATTAAAAATACCCATTCTAGTGGTTTCATTATAATCCATATAATATCTGCCATCCATTTAGAATTTATCAATTTCGCCAAGGGAAAGCCGTATTTATCATAAATTCCTCGAATCACTTTGTGTGCTTTTGGCATTTTTTCTTCAAGTATTTGCTCAAAGGCATTGGCTACCAGGAGTTGTCTATTTACGATTACTGTATTGCCGTGTCTAATTCCTTTTCTAAGAGGTTTGACTATTTTCTTGTGTCCTCCTGCTGCTACTGTGCAGAGATAATGTTCATCGTGGTATAAATTTTGTGGAGAAGTTTGTCCAGATAAGTTCCAGTCGCTGGTTTCGGTAAATGCTTTTATTAGAGAATTTGGCGATTGACCAAATAAAATTAAAATCATAATTACAATTGCCAGTATGGGAAGCATAAATAAAAATCCTAACACAGGCCAATTTTTTGAATCCATCAATACTGCATTCAATTTATTTAAAATTGGGATACTGTCAATTTTGCTCATTTTGTAAGTATCTGGTTTAAATTCTTTTACCTTTATTACAATTGTCCTCATCACGATTAGAAATGTTACAACACAAGGCAGAAGTAAATAAAAATCTGTTATTCTTTCAAAAGTAGATATTTGATATGTCCAAAACAATATAAATCCCAACCCCAGATAAGTAGAGGAAATACACAGAACTGTTATAAGAGGAGGGAGTTCATTTACTGATTTCATCCTGAGAACTGAAAATCCTACAATACTAATTATTAACAAAAACATAACAGAAAGACTGAAGTCAGGGTTAATGGGGGTGTGGATTTGGCGATTGTATAATTGTTCGTGCCAATTGGCAAAAAAGACCACCTCTTTGATAGTGTTAAGTAAATAAACTCATAAAATAAAGATAGTAGAAAGGACCAAAGGTCATAAGCTGTTTTTAAATTTTTAGAATCCTTTTTCTTTAGCGCTTTTATAAATAAAATAAACTGATACCCTGTTATTATTAAAGGATATATAAATGCCGCACCGATAAAAAATGCCGTCACAAATAATCCGGGAAATAGTCCATGGAGATTTTTATTTCCAATTATAATATAGATTAAAGTTGCAACAATTCCAATTCCATAAGATAAAATAATTTGTGACAAAATTGGAAATTCTTTTAAAAAACTTAATACTCTATTTTTTCTAGACATATACTAGCTACCTTTCATAAAATACAAAATGCTTATTCCCAAAAATTCGTTTTAATATCCTATAGATAAAACAGATTCACTTGAATCAATTATATCAATACCCGAAGTTTTGTTCCAAAATATTTCCTGAGAATTTATGTGAAATTTATTGTACTTTAAATAAACATTCGTCAAATTTTATTAGAATTTACATTATCACTAAAATAATTTTACACAAATTTTCTCATATGTAATATAATAACTATTAAGTTATTTTAGGAGGAGAAAGAAATGTCAGATAATAAGTTAAATGCTTTGGATACGGCTTTGGAGAATGTTCGAATCGCTTGTGAGGATTTGGGATTAGATCCGGCGGTGTTTGAAATACTTAGTAAACCGGAAAGAGTTATAGAAGTTTCCATTCCGGTACAAATGGACGATGGAACTATGAGAGTCTTCACTGGATACAGATCCCAGCACAATACTGCTCTAGGTCCATCCATAGGTGGAATTAGATACAACGAAAAGGTGTATTTGGATGAGGTTAAAGCTCTGTCAGTGTGGATGACGTTTAAATGCTCCTTGGTGGGACTGCCATTAGGCGGGGCTAAGACTGGAATCATCGTAGATCCAATTGATTTTTCAAAGGGGGAATTGGAAAGACTTGCTAGAGAATATGTTCGTAGAGTTTTCCCATTCACTGGAGAAAATCTAGACTTGGCTGGACCTGATATGAATACCAACATCCAAACCATGACCTGGATGATGGACGAGTTCGCAAAATTAAAAGGGGATCAAACTGTGGGAGTTTACACGAGAAAACCTGTGGGACTTCACGGAACTATAGGTGGCGAAGAGTCTACGGGAATTGGAATCTCCATTTCCATTAGAGAATTACTTAAAAATACAGGAAAATCCATCGAAGGTGCGACCATAGCTATCCAAGGATTTGGAAATGTAGGAAAAACTTCTACGAAACATCTCCAAATGCGTGGAGCGAAAATCGTAGCCATTTCAGATTGGGACAAGGAAGCGGGTTCTTATGCACTTTATAAAGAAGATGGATTTGATTACGAAGAAGCAGTAGCAGAAAAAGACAAAAACAATACACTAAGAGGACTTCCAGGTGTGAAAGAAATTTCCATAGAAGAATTTTGGGGACTGAATGTAGACGTACTTGTACCTGCGGTTATGGAAGATACAATTACGCCAGAAGTAGCTGAACTTATAAATGCGCCGTTAATCGTAGAAGGAGCAAACGGACCTACTACAAAGGATGCAGACATAGTATTAAATAGAAAAGGCATTATAGCGGCACCAGACATTTTGGTAAACTCTGGTGGAGTAATCGTCTCCTATTTCGAATGGGTACAAAATAAATACGGATACTACTGGACTTACGACGAAGTTTCAAAACGTGAAGAAGAAATGATGGTACAAGCCATCGCAAATGTTTGGGAAATAAAAGAAAAGCACAATGTTTCCATGAGAAAGGCAGCTTATATGTACTCAGTAGGCAGGGTGGCAGAGGCTATGAAGCTAAGAGGCTGGTACTAAGAAAATCACAGGAGGAAGTTATGTACTCGGAGCTAAAAAAATTTGTAGACGGAATTGAAGAAGAGTTAATTTATAATAGAAGAGATTTTCACAAGAATGCAGAGAGTGGCTGGAACGAGTACAGAACTTCCGCTATTATCGCAAAGAAGCTAGAAGAATTAGGATACGAAGTGGTAGTCGGAGAAGATTTATTGGACTTGGATTCCAGAATGGGACTTCCAGATGAAGAAGAGATGAAACACTTCTACGACAAAGCCCTATTAGAATTTCCCAATTCAAAATATCTCCCTTTGATGAAAGATGGCAAAACTGGAGTTATGGGAATTTACAAAAACGGCGGAGGGCCAGTAATCGCCATGCGATTTGACATCGACGCTCTTGGAGTAGAAGAAGACGATACAGATGAGCATATTCCATTTAAATGTAACTTCGCTTCAATAAATGAAAATGTCGCCCATGCTTGCGGCCACGACGGACATGCCAGTATCGGATTGGGAGTCGCAAAAACTCTGATGAAATTTAAAGACGACATCAAGGGAACTGTAAAACTCATCTTCCAACCGGCAGAAGAAGGTGTCAGGGGGGCGAAATCCATTGTGGAAAAGGGCCATCTTGACGATGTGAAATATTTCCTCGGCTCTCACATCTCTGGTTTTGAAGAAGATGAAGATATTATTCCTGGGTCTGATGGAGCCCTTGCGACTACGAAACTAGATGTTACCTTTACTGGAAAGGCATCTCACGCAGGAGGCTCACCTCAAATCGGAAAGAATGCGGCTATGGGAATGGCTACGGCGATTTTAAATCTTTACGCTATACCCAGACATTCCAAGGGCGCAACTAGAATAAACGTAGGATATTCACAGGCAGGGACAGGTAGAAACGTAATACCTGAAACGGCCATAATAAAAATTGAAACTCGTGGAGAAACTACAGAAATTAACGATTATGTTAGAAATTATGCTCTTAGAATTTGTGAGAGTGCTGCTAATATGCATGATTTAGAATGGAATTACAAACTCATGGGAGAAGCTAGCTCCATGATTAGCGATAAGTCCATGATGGACAGAGTACGAAGCGTATCAGAAAAATTAGGACTGAAGGTATCTAAAAAAGATTTTAATAATTTAGGTGGCTCCGAAGACGTTTCCTATATGCTATCACGAGTTCAAGAAAAGGGCGGAGTAGGAACATTTTTGATAATCACGACAAAAACTTATGGACCTGCTCATAATCGAAGATTTGATTTTGAGGAAAGTGTTTTAAAAAAGGGAGTCCTAGTTTTTAGCGCTTCTGTTCTCGATATTTTCAACTAATCTTAACACAAATGTTAGATTTTCTATGGTAAAATGGATTTGGTGAATATATGAAAAAGAAAATATTATTAATCCTTGCATTTTTATTTCTATTACAAAATCCAATGGCAATCAAGGCAGCAGAAAAGCCTGAAAAACCTTTGGAAATAATAAATGAAATAGAAGAAGAACCAGTCCTCACTCCTGAGCAGCTAGAAGCTATTAAAGAAGCCGAGAGACTGGCAGAATGGGAACGACAAGTAAAAAAACATATCAATAAATCCGTAGATACTTTAACTACCACATACTTAGTTGGAGATTTCAAGTCAGGAACTATCTTAGAAGCAGACAATATAGACGAGCTAGTCGCCATAGCTTCCACGACAAAAATTCTAACGGTTTATGTAGCCCTAGACGAAATAAAAGCTGGAAATATTAGTTTTGATGACCCAGTTACCATCGATAGAGAAACCCATCTCATTGGCGGATCTTCTTTTAAACTCAAAGAAGGAGAGACGGTTACTGTAAAGCAGCTTATAGATGCAGCTATGATAGTTTCAGGAAATGATGCAGTAAATGCCCTTGCGAAGCATATTGCAGGAACTGAAAGCTCTTTTGTAAATATGATGAAGGCAAAATTGGAATCCTTAGGCATCACTAATTATATATTGGTAAATTCCAGCGGACTTCCCAATTACGTAATCAATGAACAAAATATGAT
>JAAYEN010000193.1 GCA_012728775.1 Tissierellia bacterium | reverse complement strand
ATTTATATTAGAATATTTGGTAATTAAATAGATTGATGATATAATTTAAATAATAATAAATATGGAGATAGAGATGTTATTTGAAGATATAAAGAATTTAGATATAGGTGAAGTTTTAAAAGACGAACCTATGAGTGAACACACTACCTTTAGAATTGGTGGACCTGCAGATATTTTTGTGGTTCCAAAAGATGTGGATTCGTTAGTAAAATTATTGAAATACTTGCGAGAAAGAGATATTAAACCTTTTATTTTAGGACAAGGATCCAATCTACTTGTTTCTGAAAAAGGAATGAGAGGTGTAGTTATTTCTATAATGGATTCCTTGACAGAACTGGAATTAGATAATGATATAATCACTACTGGGGCAGGAAATGCAGTTCCAGCGGTTAGCAAATTTGCACAAAGAAATGGACTTTCAGGCATGGAGCCCATAAGTGGAATTCCTGGTTCCATTGGCGGAGGAGTAGTTATGAATGCAGGAGCGTATGGAGGGGAGTTCAAAGATATAATAATTGATGTAACCGTAATTAATTCTGATTTAGAAGAGGAAGTAATTTCTAATAAAGATATGAATTTTAGATATAGAGGCAGTGATGTATTAGATAAAGGCTATATAGTTTTGAAAACAAGACTTCAACTTGAGAAAAAACCTCAAGACGAAATAGATGCTTTGATGAAGGATTTAACTGACAAAAGAGTATCTAAACAGCCATTGAATTATCCATCAGCGGGTTCTACATTTAAAAGGCCAGAAGGATATTATGCTGCAGCTTTAATTGAAGAAGCTGGACTAAAAGGTCTTATCCATGGAGGGGCTAGAGTCTCTGATAAACATTCGGGATTTATTATAAACCATAATAAAGCTACTTTTAAAGAAGTATTAGAATTGATTAGATTGGTGCAAAAAGAAGTCTATGATAACAGTGGAGTTATGCTAGAAACAGAAGTTAAGGTAGTAGGTGAGGGAGTATGAAACTCTTAGGAGATTATCATACTCATACTGTATATTCCCATGGCACTAGTACAGTAGAAGAAAATGTAATTGAAGCTATTAATAAAGGATTGAAAACCATTGGAATTGCAGAACACGGTCCTGGACATATTTTTTATGGAGTAAATTGGGAAAATCTTCGAAAGATGAAAAAAGAAATTGAGGAACTTCGCATAAAATACAATGGACAAATAGAAATATTATTCGGATTAGAAGCTAATATAATGGACTTTAATGGACATTTAGATGTAACTATCGAGGAAGCAAAAGAATTTGATTTCTTGGCATGTGGATTTCACAATGGTGCGATTCCTAAGGATTTTATTGGTAGAGTATTATATTCTCCCCTTAAACATATTCAGAAGATTTCGAAATCTTTTGAGAAAAAAATAATAGATTTAGCTACAGACACTATGATAAAGGCGACTTATAATTACGATTTAAAATTTCTTACCCATCCAGGGGCGAAGTTTTATGTAGATGCAATAAGACTTGCTAATGAAATGAATCCAAATACTGCTTTGGAAATTAATAATAAACATGGTTATTTGGATGTAGAACAATTAAAATCGATAAATGACTTATCTTGTAAATTAATAATCAATTCTGATGCCCATAGTAAGTCCAGCGTAGGAAATGTCGATCTTGCTATGAAGCGTTTAGAAGAATCAGGAATATCAAAAGACAGGGTGATTAATATTGGTTAACGAAATGGATTTAATTGTAATAACAGGTATTAGTGGGGCAGGAAAATCTACTGCTCTTAATTCTGTTGAAGATTTAGGATATTATTCCATGGATAATATTCCGCCTCAACTTCTTTCTAAATTTGTAGAATTATATTTAGAAACTGGAAAAAGAGCGTCTAAAGTAGCAGTTGTTCTGGATATAAGAACTAGGGAATTCTTTGATGAAATTGTAACTGAGTTAAATAGAATAAAAGATTTAGGAATAAATTATCGACTATTATTCTTAGATGCCAGTGATGAAAGTATAATAAAAAGATATAAAGAATTTAGAAGACCTCATCCTTTAGCACCTGATGGAAATATTCTAGAAGGTTTAGCGGAGGAAAGAAAAATTTTAAATGTCTTAAAAAACCAAAGCGATTATGTCATAGATACTACTAGACTTACTACCCATAGGTTAAGAGCAGAAATATTAGAAATTTTAGGAAAGGAAAGTTCTTCTAAGATTCAAGTTTCTATTGTATCTTTTGGATTTAAAAATGGTATTTTATTGGATGGAGACTTTATTTTTGATGCTAGATTTTTAGATAATCCTTATTATGTGGAAGAGTTAAGACCCAAAACAGGATTTGATGAAGAAGTAAAAGAATATATTTTTAATAATCCTAAGGCTGTAGAATATATTGATAAAATAGAAAATATGATTAAGTTTATAGTTCCTGAATATATTAAAGAAGGAAAGTTACTTTTGACGATTGGAATAGGATGCACTGGAGGAAGACACCGTTCAGTATGCATTTCTAACGAATTAGAAAAAAGACTGGAAGCAGAAGATTTGAGAATCGTTGTGGATCACAGAGATATAGATAGGTGATTTTATTTGAATGAAAAAGTAGTAGTAATTGGAGGAGGCACAGGCCTTTCTGTATTACTAACAGGATTAAAAAAATTTACAAAAGAGCTAACCGCTATAGTTACAGTTGCTGATGACGGTGGAGGTTCAGGAAAACTTAGGGCGGACTTAGGTATGCTTCCACCTGGAGATATCAGGGCAAATTTATTAGCGCTTTCTAATACTAGAGAGTCTATGGAAAAATTACTAAATTTTCGCTTTCACCACGGAGAGCTAAAAGGTCAAAGCTTTGGCAATCTTTTTTTAGCGGCTATGAATGAAATTTATGGAGACTTTGGTATAGCTATCAGAGAAACCAGTGAAGTATTAAATATAACAGGAAGAGTATTGCCAGTTACTCTAGATCAGATGGATTTAGTAGCAGAACTTGAGAATGGTAAAAAATTCTTGGGAGAATCGGCAATTCCCAAATTCGTTGTAAAAGAAAATTCGCCAATTAAAAAGATGTATTTGGAAAACTCAGAAGTTAAAATTTTAGAAAACTGTTTAAAAGCCATAGAAGAAGCAGACTTAATAGTACTAGGACCAGGAAGTCTTTATACATCTGTAATTCCTAATTTGCTAATTAATAACATGGTAGATGCCATAATGGATTCTAAAGCAAAAACTGTTTATATCTGCAACGTCATGACCCAAATTGGTGAGACAGATAACTATGGAGTATATGAACATGTAAAAGGTATTTTGGACCATTCAAAAATGGAAATTCTAGATTACTGTATAGCCAATTCCAAAAAACTAGATACTAAAGACTCTAGAAGATATATTTTAGAAGATTCAGTTCAAATCCTTCCAACTAATTTAGACGAAGAGAAGTTAACTGAATTAGGAATCAAACTAATTACTGGCGACTTTATAGACGTAAAAGAAGGATATATTAGAAGTAATTCTATTAATATTAGTGAATATTTGCTAAAAATAGTTCGCAAGGAAATTTAAAATTCATTTTATGGGGAGGTAATGTATGTTAGATATTTTAATAAAGAATGGAAATATCGTAGATGGAACTGGAAATTTGGCTTATATAGGTGATATAGGAATCAAAGATGGAAAATTGATACTAAATCCTATTGTAGAAGAAGCAAGAGATGTAATCGATGCAACAGGTTTAACTATTACTCCTGGTTTTATAGATGCACACTCTCATGGGGATTTAATATTAGGAAGTGAAGATGCAGCCTTATTTAAAACTACCCAAGGTATAACTACAGAAATGGTAGGACAATGTGGCCTTTCTGTAGCTCCAGTAAGAGAAAAAAACATTAAAGACGTTCAAAATATGTTGGCTATGGGGACTACTTTTTTTCCTGAGGACATGAAAAATTGGGACACTTTTGGAAAATTTTTAAATTATGCAGATACTCTCAATATGACAACCGATGCTAAGATGTACATAGGACATAGCACTCTTAGAATTTCTGTAATGGGTATGGAAAACAGACCTGCAACAAAAGATGAATTAGATACAATGAAAGGCGTTCTTCGTGAAGCAATGGAGTCAGGAGCAGCAGGATTTTCTACTGGTCTAATTTATACGCCTTCAGTTTATGCTACTAAGGAAGAGATAATAGAATTAGCAAAAGTTATTGAACCATTTAATGGGATCTACGCTAGCCATATGAGAAATGAATCTGATAAAATTGTAGATGCAGTTAAGGAAACTATAAATGTAGGTAGAGAAGCTGGTGTAAGAGTTGATATATCTCATCATAAAATGTTAGGAAGACCTAATTGGGGAAAACAATCTGAAACATTAAAACTAATTCACGATGCAAACAATGAAGGAATTATTGTATTCCACGACCAATATCCATATACTGCTAATATGACTACTTTAAATGCAACTATGCCACCTTGGCATTTATCTGATGGTTTTTCGGAAATGACTAAAAAATTGCAAGATCCAGAATTTAGAAAAGTTCTTAAAAATGAAATGGAAGATCCTAACACGGATTATGATAATTATTATCTAAATGCTGGGGGATGGTCAGGAGTTTACGTTTACTCTTCACCAAAAACTCCTGAAGCAGAAGGCAGATTTATTACTGACTATGCTGAAATAGCAGGAAAAGATCCTTGGGATGCGTTTTTTAATATATGTATAGAAAACAATTGTGAAACTGGCGGAGTATATATGAGTATGTCAGAGGAAGATGTATTTGATATAATAAAAGATCCTTACTGTATAGTCGGTAGTGACGGACTAACTAGAAGCTGGGATGAAAAAGGTCATCCTAGAGCGAGTGGAACTTTTCCCCATGCGATAAATTATTTTGTTAAAGAAAAGAAGATTTTGACATTAGAAGAAATGATAAGAAAAATGACTGGGCTTTCAGCTGAATATCTTTTATTGGATAGAAAAGGATTGATAAAAGATGGTTATGATGCCGATTTAGTAATATTTGATTTTGATAATCTTCTGGATACTGCCACATATGCTAATTCTAACAGTATTACTGAGGGAATAAATTATGTGTATCTAAAGGGCGAGAAGATTTATGAAAATAGAAAGTTTACAGGAAATCATCCTGGAAAAATACTTCGTCATAATAAATAAAAATTAGGGGGAAATTATGAGTATATTATTAGCTTTTGCAATTGTTATGCTAATTTTGTTTGTTGGACTGATTGTTTTTAAAATTAGTCCCGGGATTATGCTATTTACAAGTGCGGTACTTATGGGTTTATTTACTAGAATACCCATGTCTGAAACTCTTGGAATGATAACTGGCGGTTTTGGAAATATGATGAAATCTATTGGTTTATTGATTATATTTGGTGGAATATTTGGAAGTATGTTGGGAGACTCTGGCGGTATGGAAGAGTTGGCAAAAGGATTTCTTAGAAAATTTGGTAAGAAATATGATATGCTTGCACTCAATCTAACAGGATTTATTATTTCTATTCCTGTTTACTTCGGATCTGCATATATAACTTTAAGTCCATTAGTTGAAAGTTTACAAAAATTTACAAAGAAAAACACAGCTTCCTATGTTGCAGCACTATTTACCGGATTATTATTAACCCATTGTGTTGTAGCTCCTACTCCAGGACCATTAGCGGTTGCAGGACAGTTAAATGCTAGTATAGGATGGTTCATAATTTACGGTATAGTGGTTTCCATAGTAGCATCATTAATATGTGGTTGGAAATATGCTGATATCTTGGACAAGAATTTATCAAAGAAAAATGAAGTAGATGAAGAGATAAACAAATTTGAAATCTCTGATGATTTAATTAAAGCAGATCCAAATAAACCATCTGCAGCTTTAACCGTAGGATTAATTGGACTTCCAATAGTATTGATTGTGCTAAATTCTGTTTTTAAATTAATTTTAGATGAAGGAAATGCCCTTCGTCAAATATTTGAATTTGTAGGTGATAATAATGTAGCATTATTTATCGCTATGTTGGTTTCGGGATTGGTTTTGAATAAATATTTAGTTCCATCTCATGGGGATAGCCTATGGAAATATGTAGATCAGACTTCTGATAAAGTAGGAAATATTTTAATGGTTATAGGTACAGGTGGAAGTTTCGCTGCAGTTTTACAAGGTAGCGGAGTTGGTGATGCCTTAGTGGAATTATTGACCAGTTTCAATTTACCAATAATAGTTTTAGCTTTCTTATTGGCAATGATTATTAGAGCTGCGGTAGGATCTGCAACAGTTGCGATGCTGACTACAGTAGCTATTGTAGGACAAGGAGCCGTGGGATTAGGATATTCTCCAGTTATAATAGGTCTTGCAATATGTATGGGAACAGTTGGTCTTACTTTACCAACAGATGCTGCATTTTGGCTACCAGCTAGATATAATAATTTAACTGTAAATGAAGCAGTATATGCATCTACTATTCCAAATACCCTTGCAAGTATAGTTGGATTTTTAATGATATTGTTACTGAATACTTTCGTACAAACGCTTCCTGGGATGTTTTAATAATAAATATTTAAAACACATCAAAGCCTATGAAAAAATAAATTCATAGGCTTATTTTTTTATAAAATATCAATAAGGTGTGTATTTATCTATTGTTGTTTCCTTGGGAGTCTGAGAAATCGCTTGCAATCAATGTCTTTTAATGTTAGAATTAATGTAGATTTTTGTACAAATTTGGGAGTGGATAATATATGAAAGAGGTTAGCGCTGGTGGCGTAGTGTTTAACTCGAAAAAAATATTGTTACTTCGAAAATTTAATGGAGGATGGGTACTCCCGAAAGGGCATGTTAAAAAGGGGGAAAAATATTCGGAAACGGCTTTAAGAGAAGTTAAAGAAGAAAGTGGAATAAATGCTAAACTGGGGCAATATATTGACTCCATTGAGTATCAGTATTTTAACTTTCGTAAAATGAAAAAATCCCACAAAACCGTGCATTGGTTTACGATGTACTCAACCGACATTGAATTTGTTCCTTTGGAAGAAGAGGGATTCAACGAAGCGCGATACGTGGAGACAGAAAAAGCTATGAAGTTTCTGATTCACAATAACGAAAAAACCATAATAAAAAAAGCCATTGAGCTTATGTGCGAAGGTGAGCAATAAACAATATGAGTTTTTCTAATGAGTTAAAAAGTGAAGCTGCAAAAATAAAGACCGATGACTTTAATTTAATACTCGCAGAACTATCCGCATATGTTAGGACCTGCGGGGAATTAAAATTGAAAGATGGTAATTGGATAGTAGAATTTGTAACTGAAAATGCAAGTATCGCTAGAAGAATATTTACATTTTTAAAAAGCTATACCCAAGATTTGGAAATCTATAGAAAAAAGAATAATCAGCTTAACAAAAGAAGCAACTATATCATTATTATGAAAGATAGAAATTCTATAGATGACCTTCTTTATGATACTGGTTTTGTAAAAAATGGAAATTACGAAGAAAAAAAATATGAAATTGACAAAGGTCTACTTCAACTTGACGAAGAGATTAGATCTTTTCTAAGGGCTTCTTTTTTAGGAGCAGGTAGTGTGACTGATCCTGAAAAAGGATACCATTTAGAATTGATTAGTCAAAATGAAAAATTGGCAAAAGATTTAAAGGATATGATTAATAAATGGAATCTAAATGCTAAAATAACTACAAGAAAATCTAGTTTTATAGTATACTTGAAAGAGGCAGAACAGATTTCGGATTTTATGGCACTTATAGGAACTAATCAGAGCCTATTAAAATTTGAAAATGTAAGAATAGTCAAGGATTTAAGAAACAACGTAAATAGGGTTGTTAACTGTGAAACTGCAAATATAAATAAGACGATTACTGCTTCAATGAAGCAAATAGATGATATTAAATTTATAAAAAAGTTAGGAAAATTTGATTTGTTGCCTGAGGATATTAAAGAAGTTGCAAATCTCAGGATAGAAAATGAAGATTCTAGCTTAAATGAAATCGCTGAATTAACAAACGGGGAATATTCAAGATCCGGGGTTAACTATAGATTAAAAAAGATAAGTGGTTTAGCCGAGAAACTTAGAGGTGCTGCTGATGAAAGAAATGAAAGTAAAACTAATTAATGAAGAAGGTTTACATGGACGAGCTGCTGCAAACTTCGTAAGAGTTGCTAGCAAGTTCGATTCTGAGGTGAAATTAATTTCTGAAGATGTATCTGTAAATGGGAAGAGCATAATTGGAATAATGTCTTTAGGAGCATTCCATGGTGAAGAATTAATTATCAGAACTGATGGTCCAGATGAAAATGTGGCATTAAGAACACTAGTAGATTTAGTAAACCAAAAGCTTTAAATAGCTTTTAAGAGAATATTTATGAAAAATATAAGGAGTTATTTTTATATGGTAAAAGTAAAAATCCGTATAAAAACAGGATTGAGAAAACTTGAAGCTTTCTTATCCAATTCTGAGATAATTTAGTGGATCTAGGAATCCACTATTTTTTGCTTTAAAAATAAAGTCAATTTCTAAGAAAAATGAATTATTATACAGTTTATTTATTGACTTAGGTATATTATTGTGTTAGAATAAATGATTGCATAACATATATTAGAATGGGTGAATACGCCCAATTTATATTACGTACGATATTTTTTATTTGTTGTTCAAGT
>JAAYEN010000162.1 GCA_012728775.1 Tissierellia bacterium | reverse complement strand
GACAAAAGAATGGATTTCAATTTTGATCACTGTAAAGGCTGTGGAATATGCGCAAAAGTATGTCCTTTTGAGGCGATAGAAATGGTGGAGGAAGATTAATATGACAATTAGAGAAAGATTATCAGGTAATGAAGCAGTTTCAATTGCTATTAAACAAATAAATCCAGATGTAATGCCAGCTTTCCCAATAACTCCATCCACTGAGATACCTCAATTCGTATCTACATATGTAGCAAATGGAGAAATCGACACAGAATTTGTAGCTGTAGAAAGTGAGCACAGTGCTATGAGTGCTGCAATAGGTTCATGTGCAGCAGGTGCTAGATCAGTTACTGCTACTAGCTCTGCAGGATTGGCATTTATGTGGGAAGCACTTTATCTTGCAGCATCCAAAAGACTTCCTGTTACACTTACAGTTGTAAACAGAGCTTTATCCGGACCTATTAATATCAACGCTGACCACTCAGACAGTATGGGAGCTAGAGATTCAGGCTGGATTCAACTTTATTCAGAAAATGGACAAGAAGCTTATGACAACTATATTCAATCCATTAGAATAGCTGAACATCCAGACGTAATGCTACCAGTTATGACTTGCCAAGATGGTTTTATTACATCTCACGCTGTTGAGAACTTAAACTTAATTGAAGACGAATTAGTTAAAGAATTCGTAGGAGTTTATGAACCAAAATACTCACTACTAAATGAAGAACATTCCCTATCTGTAGGTCCTTACGATACACAACACTACTATATGGAACACAAAAAACAACAATCTGAAGCTATGAAAAATGCTAAGAAAGTAATATTAGACGTAGCTGCTGAATTTGAAAAAATTTCCGGAAGAAAATACGGACTATTTGAAGAATATAAATTAGATGATGCAGAAATCGCAATAGTAATCATGAACTCTGCAGCTGGAACTTCAAAAGACGCTATAGACAATCTTCGTGAAAAAGGAATTAAAGCTGGATTATTAAAACTTAGAGTTTTCAGACCTTTCCCTGCTGACGAAATCAGAGAAGCTTTGAAGAATGTAAAAGCTCTTGCAGTTATGGATAGAGCTGATAGCTTTAGTTCCCAAGGTGGACCTGTTTATCCAGAAGTAATGGCAGCACTTTATCCACTAAATGAAAAACCATTAGCTATTAATTATATCTACGGTATAGGTGGAAGAGACGTCCGTGTGGAAAATATAGAAGAAGTATTTAATGAACTAGAAAAAATTAAAAACTCTAATGATGCTGGAGATAAATACAGATATTTAGGACTTAGAGGAGAAGATATATAATGGCTTACAAATATAAAGAAGAAATGCAAAAACCTGAGAGGTTTGCAGGCGGACACAGAATGTGTGAAGGTTGCGGAGCACCTCCAGTAATTAGAACTATTTTAAGAGCACTTGATGTTGAAGAAAAAGCAGTAATCGGTTGTGCTACAGGATGTCTAGAAGTTTCTACATTTATGTATCCATATACAACTTGGGAAGATTCTTTCATCCACAGTGCATTTGAAAACGCATCTGCTACAATATCTGGAGTAGAAGCAGCTTACAAAGCAAAGAAGAAAAAAGGACAAATAGAAAAAGACTATAAATTTATAACTTTCGGTGGAGATGGCGGAACTTACGATATCGGATTCCAATCCCTTTCAGGAGCTATGGAAAGAGGACACGACATGGTTTATGTTTGCTACGATAATGGCGCTTACATGAATACAGGTATCCAAAGATCTTCAGCTACTCCTAAATTCGCTGATACTACAACTACGCCAGTAGGTGCAGAATCATTAGGTAAAGATCAATTTAAAAAAGATTTAACTAAAGTTATGGTAGCACACAATATTCCATACGTAGCACAAACTACACTATTCAAAAACTTCAAAGATATGCACGAAAAAGCTGACAAAGCTCTTCATAAAGAAGGACCAGCATTTATGAACGTGTTAGCACCTTGCCCAAGAGGATGGAGATATTCTTCAGAGTTCTTGATGGAAATGTGTAAGTTAGCAGTCGAAACATGCTTCTGGCCACTATTTGAAGTTGAAGACGGAGTTTGGAGATTAACTTATAAGCCAAAAGATAAGCTACCAATTGAAGAATTCCTAAGACCACAAGGCAGATTTAGACATTTATTTAGACCTGAAAAAACAGAAATTATCGCACAAATTCAAGCACAAGTAGACAAAGAATGGGAAGATCTACTTAGAATGTGTAATGAAATAGACTAATCCAGGAGGATAAAGATGACAAAATACGTATGTAAACCATGTGGATATGTGTACGACCCAGAAGTAGGAGACAAAGTGGCTAAAATAGCACCAGGAACTCCCTTCGAAGAACTGCCAGAAGATTGGGTTTGCCCAATGTGTGGCGCAAAGAAAAATCACTTTATGGTAGAAGATTTAGAATACGCACCAAGACCATAAACAAACTATTTTAGTATAAATAAACCCTTAAATAAAAAAATCCAGGTAAAATTGCCTGGATTTTTTAAAGCTTTAATATCATACCCACTTATTTTTTGAAAATCAAAGTTTCTTTCAAGTGAGGAAAATTATCCAACTCCTCGCCTACTTTCATAAGCTCAAAGTTCTCTCCAGGCAACATAAAAATACGCAAAACATTGGCGAATTTAGGGAATAAATCTATATCCCTGCCATCAAACCTGAGAAAAAACGTCTTATGGAAATTTTCTTTTGAATTCCTTCTAGTCATATAATAATTAATTTGATGAATATTGAAATTTTGATTACAGAAATTTATAATGTGCTTTCTCAAAGGAGGTTCTATTTTTTTAGGCACTTTCAACTCTATCCCCTTATCTAAACCAGTCGTTCTATTCAAACTCATTCCCATCAAAAGACTATCCATTTTGTTAATATGTTCCCCAGTCATCAATATCCCTTCATCTAAAGGATTTATGAGGATTCCATCGATCAAAGACTTAGGTTTCAACACCATATGCTTAATAACAGGAAAAGTAGTTTCTATAAGCCCGCCTATTCCAATATCTTCAGGAGTCTTTTTATCATCACTAGTCAATACAGGAAGATACTGTTCCCCATTTTTCCCTACAACAGATAAAACCTGATCGTTTTTTTGAGTAGGCAAAAACAAAGGAATAACTTCCAATAATTTATAAAAGCTAACAATATTTTCTTCCGTAGGCTCAGTTTTTTGCAAATTCCACGCATCTAAAAATTCTTTTTCCATAATATTCCTTTCCAGATAAAATTCCTTTTAATATCAAAATATGAGATGTTTTTTATTTGATTTGTTGTTCCATTTTAAAAATCCCTCTGTTAATTGTATTTACAAACAGACTTTCATTTTTGTAATTTTTATTTTGAAGTAGGGAGGATGTTTATCCCTCCCTACTCTAAATGTTACTTAATAGTTATAGTAACGTTTTTAATTATTGTAACCTCTCTTGTTTCTCCATTCCAAAAGATGTCTTTGCCTTCTTCCATTCCTAATGCTCTTCCTATATTGGAGATTGAGAGCATTGTTCTGCCTTCTACTATCTCTGGGCGGGAATCGAATTCGTGTTCTACTCCGTTTACTGTGAATTTGTCTGAGTCTATCTGAATTTGTATTTCGGTATCTTTGTTTTTCAAGATAGCTGTTCTAGTTTCTTCTTCCCAGAATACTTCATAGCCTAGTGCTTCGCCTACATATCTTAGTGGCACCATTGTTCTATCATTCTTTATATATGGTGCTACGTCCATTGTTAGTTCTTGTGTAACTCCGTCCACTGTCTTTTCATAATTTTTATTTCCTATGACATATTTTATTGTTTGTTCTACTAATCTTGTTTCTAATGGCTTTGTAGGTGTGTTACTTGGGGCAAAGATGAAATCTAAAAGCGCTGGATTGTAATAATCCGGTTTTAGTTCTTCTGGCAATCTTTCTAGGTTTTGGATTGCTTTTTGTAGATTTTCTATTTCCTGATCTACTTGGTTATGAGTTGATTTTGGATCTCTCATTACTTCTTTAGCTTTTACCAGTGCTGATGATAGTTTCTCTTTGCTTTCTTTTGTATATGGGCTTGTGTCTATCTTTTCTGCTTCTGCTATGAGTTTATCCAATGGGTCTTTATCAACTTTTGGTTCTGGCTCTGGTTGAGCTGGTTTTTTCAAGTTTCTCAAAGCTTTTTCGAGTTTTGTTTTTGCACTGTTTACTTCTTCTTGTGTGGCATCTTCTTTAGCTAATATTTCCTTAGCTTTTTCTAGTGCTTCTTCAAGGGATTTCCAAGTTTCTTTTGTATAATCTTTTTCTTTTTTCTCTTTTGCTTTATCAACTAAGTTCTGAAGTGCTTCTTTGTTTACTTCTGAAGATTCTTCTTTTGTTCCAGCTTTTTTAGCGTTGTTATACGCTTCTACTGCATCGTTTAATGCTGTTACTGCTGCATCTACTTCTTCTTGTGTTGCATCTTCTTTTGTGTTTACATCTTTTGCTGCTTTTATTGCGTCTTCAAATGCTTTTAATTCTTCTGCAGTTGTCCATGTCTTATCCTTGTCGATGTCTTTTCCATCTGTGGATGTTGGCACTTGTTCTACTGCTTCTGCATTTGTTATTGCTTTTTCTAAGTCTGTTTTGTCTACTGGTGTTGGTGCTTCAATAGAAGGTCCAAACATAGATTCTTTATTTCTATAATCTACTAAGGCTGCAAAAGCATGCGGTCTATCTAAGTTGCTTGTCATTCCATCAGGTGTTTTAAATACACCATCTCCTTGATATCCTGCAACTATGCCATCTATTAAACTCTTTCCATTTGAATTTGTCCAATCTGTAGGATCTTCGCCCAATCTTACAGCTGCTTGGGCTATAAGAGCTGTTGTTTGTATATCTTTTTTAGGATATCCAACCCATTCTCTTAAAGCATTACCATTATCTTGAATCTGACCTTTAAGATAGTTTTTAGCTTTTGCAATTTTATCTTGTGTAGCTGAATTATCTTTATATTTAGCAAGTCCAATTAATGCCCATGCAGTTTCATTTGTATCTCTAGTTTCTTCTTCATATCCCCAGCCGTCATCTTCAACATTGATAACTAGCGCCTTATCGCCTTCAACAGTAAGTTTCCCAAGCAATAAGTTCATTGCAGCCGTTTCGTCATATTTTATTCCTGCCTTATCCATGGCAATTAAATTAATTACTGTTTCCTCAACGCTCATTCCTGATAATGCATTTACTGATTTAGGCAATTTAGTTAAATGATTAGTATCATTATAGTTACTTGGATCACCTTCTACTGCCACTACTGAAATGACATTTTTCGGAATATTTTGAGTTACATAATCTGGGTATATTCCTATTTTTTCTTTAAAATTCTCAACAGGCTCACCTGATTTATTTAATGCTAGAGCTTCTAAATAGTTTAATCCAGTACTAGTTGAAGGATTTTTTATCATAACTGGTGTAGTAGCTTTTATGATTTCATCTACTGAATCACCAAAAGTTTTTTCACGTAATTCTACAGTAATTGTAGTAGGTTGACTTTCGCCTACGCTGAAATCAACTGAATTAGCCACATATCCATCGGCGCTTACCTTTACAGTGTATTCCCCTTCTTCAAGTTTATAT
>JAAYEN010000246.1 GCA_012728775.1 Tissierellia bacterium | reverse complement strand
TGGCTAGGTATTAAGTTTTGCATAGTTGCACCTATGGCTTGGGAAAATCCAAAAAACAAGCTGGATACTATAACATAAATCGGATGGTTCATTCCCATACTAGCTGATGCCATGGCTATAAATCCTCTTCCTGCTGTCATATTTTCTGTAAACAAAATAACTTGCCCCATGCTCAAAGCTACTCCACCTAATCCACATAAAGCTCCAGATAATATTACCATAGACATTCTAACTCTAGTTCCATTTATGCCTAAGCTTTCTGCTGCATCTTTGTTAACTCCTACGGATAACACTCTAAATCCAGATATTGTTCTAAATAAATATATAAAAATTAAAATCGCTAATACATAAGCCATATAATCTATAACCGTAAGATTTTCAAAAATTCGTCCTATTATAGGTATGGAATTGATTATAGGTATTTTTATTTTTTTTAAAGAAACTAAATCCGGACTAGAATAACTTCCCCTAACTCCAAGGAATATGCTAAGCAAAATGCTAGTTAAGGCTCCTACCAACAAATTAATAGATGTGCCAATAACCATATCTGCTGCATTATACTTTACTTGCAATAATGCCACTATCATTCCGATAAAAACCCCTGACAAAACTCCAGCAGTTACTGATAAAAACACATTTCCCGTGTAATAATTTACCAATATGGAAGTAAAAGAAGCTACTAACATCTGTCCTTCTAAAGCGATATTAAAAACTCCCGACCTACTACAAACTAAAGAACCTAAGGCTGCCAACAATACTGGTGTGGTAGATCTAATTGTAGAATTAATTAAAACTGCCAAATATCCCCAACTCATTAGACACCACTCCTTTCATCTTTTTCATCCCTAAGTCTTTGTAAATTTTCTTTGGATATCTTAGATTTAAAGACTATTTTTACCGATACAAACAGTGTTATACAACATTGGATAAGGGTAGACATCTGCAAAGGAATATTGGAACTTCTTTGGATAGCTTGTCCTCCAACTTGTAATCCTGATAAAAATATCGAGGAAACTAAAATTCCCACGGGATGCAATTTAGCTATTAAAGCTGCCATTAATCCTGTCCAAGCATAACTGGTGGTAGTGAACATTCCATCTATATATCTATATTTCACTCCATATATTTCAGCTACCCCTGCCAAAGCTGCAATGGCACCACTTAATGCCATAGTAAGTAGTATGGTTTTTGTCTGTTTAATTCCCCCATATTTTGCAAAGTGGGGATTCAGTCCTGACATTTTAGATTCATATCCAAATACTGTGTTTTTTGAAACATACATAAATAATAGTACAATTCCTATTGCCATAAAGAAGGCTATATTGAATGTGCTGGTTTTTGAGAAGGTGATAAATCTTATTCCCTCATCTATTGTAACAGTTTGGGAAGCTAGTCCATCTCCTGATAAATCTCTCAAGGGAAATGACACAAAATACGATGTAATATAACTAGCTATGTAATTCATCATTAAAGTAGTGATTACTAAGGATACATTGTATTTTACAAATAAAATCGCAGCTATTAGGGCATATAATGCTGCTCCAATCATTCCTGCAATTATGGAAACTATTAAAACGAGTATGGGTGGTCCAGGCATATAAATAGCACATACTGTAGCTATAAATCCTCCAACTATCATCTGGCCTTCTACTCCAATATTTATATATCCACCTCGCCAAGCAATGGCAGTAGCTATTCCGCATATGATAATGGGAGAAGATCTAGTTAAAGTCTGTAATAGATAATACGGTCTGATAAATGACTTGTCGAACATATTAATAAATACAGGTATAGGATTTTGGCCAGATATAACTATAACAATTCCACCTATTAATAAACCAAAAATAGTTGCAAATAAAGGCTGTCTTCCTATTTCCCATAGTTTGAAAAGATTTCTATTTATACTAGATTGCTTCTTTATCATCTATGGTACCTCCCATCATTAGCAATCCTAATTTTTCAGCAGTTGCTTCTTCTCGAGTAAATTCCCCTGCAATTCTTCCGTCATATATAACATAAATTCTATCGGATAAGGACATTATTTCTGTAAGTTCTGAGGATATCAATAATATTCCATCTCCTTTAGCTCTTTTTTCCAAAAGTTGATTGTGAATAAATTCCATAGCGCCAATATCTATACCTCTAGTAGGTTCTGCTGCTATTAGGAATTTTGTATTTTCTTCTATTTCTCTTGCTACTATTAATTTTTGGATATTCCCTCCAGAAAGCTGGCCTGCTTTTTGGGAAGTATCTCTATAATGAACTGCATAATCTTCTAAAAGTCCATTAACAAAAGTTTTAATATTCTCATTTTTAAGAATTCCATTTTTATTGAATTCTGTCTTTTTGTGATGGCCCATCATCCCAATTTCTACTAAGTCTGCATCTTTAGCACATCCTAATAAAAATCTATCTTCTGGAATATATGCCAAACCTGTATTTCTGATTTCTCCTACAGATTTATTGGTTATGTCTTCGCCCCTTAGTAATATTTTTCCCCCTGATACTTTTTGTAGTCCTGAGATGCTGTGGATTAGTTCGGTCTGACCATTTCCTGAGACTCCAGCTATTCCAACTATTTCTCCAGCATTAACATGGAGGCTAAGTTTATCTAGTATTTGTTTTCCTTCTTTACTAGTATATTCTAAATCAATAATATCTAAGACTTTTTCTCCTATAGAAACTTTAGGTATTATTTTATCTTTCAAATCTCTACCCACCATCATATAGGACATTTCTTCTATAGAGGTGTCTTTTTTTAGCATTTCCCCGATTTTCTTTCCATCTCTCATAACCACAACTCTATCGGCTACTTCCATAACTTCGTTAAGTTTATGAGTAATAATTATTATGGATTTTCCTAATTTAGATAAATCCTTTATGGTATTTAATAATTCTCCAACCTCTTGGGGAGTTAAAACTGCAGAGGGCTCATCAAAAATAATTATCTCTGCATCTTGATATAACACTTTTAATATTTCAGCCCTCTGCTGTAATCCCACTGGACAATCCTCGATTTTCATCTTTGGATCTATAAAAAGTCCGTATCTTTTACTCAATTCCCCTACTATTTCTTCGGCTTTTTTTCTATTGAAAAATATTGTATTATTTTTTGGTTCGTTTCCATAAACGATATTTTCAGCCACGGTAAATGGTCCAAAAAGCATAAAGTTTTGTTGAACCATTCCGATTCCTTTTTTTATTGCATCTTGGGGATTTTTGAAAATCTGTTTTTCTCCATTTATTAAAATTTCGCCACGAGTGGGATCTTCTAAACCGTATAAAACTTTCATTATGGTAGATTTACCCGCTCCATTTTCTCCAACAATTGCCAAAATCTCGCCTTTATTCAAATTTATACTTATATCGTCATTAGCTAAAATGTCATCTCCATAAATTTTAGTAATATTATTCATTTCTAATAGCATAATTATCATCCTTTAATAAGACGAGATATTTCGTCAATTGTAATTTTAAATATTATTTATAGTCTTCCTCATTTGGAATATTAGTAAAGTCTAATGTGCCATTTTTAATATCTTCAGCTACTTTTTTTATAGCTTCCAGTTCTTCCTCAGAAAGTCTTTCAGATACAGGATTTGGACTTTCATGGGTTATATGAACTGCTCCAATAGTTCCTTCTGAAATTCCCCATACTTCATTATCAGTATTCCATGCACCTTCTATAAAATATTCATCTAATAAAACTTCTACAGTGGCTTTAGTATCTTTCATTTGAGATGAAACGATATAAATGTTGTTAGGATCAGTTAAGTCCACATCTTGTCCACTAGTGTAGAATTCTTTTTCCAAAGCCGCTTCAAAAACTCCTTTATCTCCACCTGCCGCTGCTGCATTGATAAAGCTAGCTCCTTGTTCAAATTGTTGAATAGCAAATTCTTTAGCTTTAGCTGGATCGTTATAATCTCCTACATAATTAAATACAAATTTAGCATCTGGATATTTGGTCTTTACACCTTCCATATAGCCATATCTCCACTTCCAAGAGCCTGGTCCTTGGTTAACGTGAATGGAACCAAATGTATCTTCGCCTTCATCTGCCACTGCTGCTGCTATAAGACCGATTAAGTATGCTCCTTCTTGTTCTCTATAAGAAATACATTTTACATTTTCTGCTTCCACCATAGAGTCGATTAAAGCATAGTCAGCTTTATCTGGAAATTCTGTTGCCATTTTTTGGATAGCTTCTCCTGCCAGCCAGCCACCGCCAATAAGTAAATCTACACCTTCGTCCAATACTAAAGCACGAGCATTGTCCTCAAAAGCTGCTGCATCACCTGATTCAGAAATAATAACTTCAAAATCATACTTTTCAGCACTTGAATTCATACCTTCAACCATAGATAAAATAAAAACTTGAGTTCCCACTCTATCTGTTAACAGGGCAATACGTTTTTTCTCTGTGCCATCTTGTTGTGCGTCACCAGTTTGAGCTCCTCCGCCACAACCTACTAGCAATACAAAAACCAATGTAATTGCTATAATTCTTAGAAATTTCTTGTTCATTTTTTCCTCCAATATTTATATTCTTTTAAGAATTTCTCTTATAAGCTTTTTAAATTTCTCAGCAGACAGACTAGCTGTCTCATCAACTTCATCTACAGTTATAGGTTGGTCCAACACACCAGCAGCCATATTGGTTATTAAAGATAATCCTAAAACTTTCATGCCTGCGTGGGCTGCTGTTATGATTTCTGTAACTGTGGACATTCCCACTGCATCGCCACCTAAAATTCTAGCGGCTTTTATTTCTGCTGGAGTTTCAAATTGAGGTCCTGGAAAATAAAAATACACTCCCTCTTTTAATTCTTCATTAATAGCCTTTCCACTTTCCCTAGCTATAGACATTAAGTTTTTACAGTAAACATCTGTCATATTAATAAATCTTGGTCCAAATTCTTCTACGTTTTTTCCTCTAAGGGGGCTAGCACCCATCAATTTAATATGGTCATTGATAATCATAATATCACCAGGTTTATAATCTTTGTTAATTGCACCTGCAGCATTGGTTAAGATAACCTTTTCAATTCCCAAAAGTTTAAAGACTCGAATAGGTACAGTCAATTGCTCAAATTCATAACCCTCATAATAATGAAATCGTCCAGACATGCACACTACGTTTTTTCCATGAAGTTTTCCAATAATTAACTTACCGGCATGGGATTCAACTGTAGAAATTAAAAAGTTTGGAATGTCTTTATAATCTATAACAATTTTTTCTTCAATTTCATCAGCCAAAGAGCCTAAACATGAACCTAAAATAATAGCCACATCTAAATCATAAGATACTTTGGATTTTATGTAATCTGCACTTTTCTTAGCCATCTCATAATCATAAATAAAACTCATAATAGTCACCTTTATTTCATTTTTTTAATACGTACTATTATATAATAAAATCTAAAAACTAACAATAAAGATAAAAGTCCCGTATTATGCAAATTGAATTGCTTAATACGGGATGTGTATATTTTAGATTATAACCTTATAATCATTTAAATCATAGGCTATTTTCTTTTCTCCTACTATTTCTTTTCTGTGGTTGTATACGTTATGGTCAAGATGAATTTTATTGAAATCCTTTAGTTCTTCTTTTGTTATTACATTTAGTTTTAACAAAGTGTCTAGAACTACCATAGTTACATTATCTGATCCATCTAGGATTTTTATGGCTATTCCTATTCCTGATTCTTTAATTCCTATATTGTAAAATGCATTAGCTCCAGCTTTTGCAAACAATCTATCTCCAAAGTGTTTCATCAAGTCAGTACAAATTCTATCAGTTCCTCCTACCATTTCTGGATAAGCTACCATAGCATCTGTAATTCTCTTAATTGAGCCTTGTCTTTCTTCTGGAAGTTCTGAAGGATTTGCAAGTCTAGCATATCCATATGCCAATTTTTCCATGGGTAAGGCATGAACTGGTACTCCACATCCATCTATTCCAATTTGGATTTCTTTTGGGTCTACTCCACATATAAAAGCAAAGTTTTCTATAATTTTTTGTTGAACTGGATGTTCTAATTTCCAATAATCGTCTAAGGTATATCCTAATTTTTTAGAAGTTATCAACATTCCAGAGTGTTTACCTGAACAGTTAGCTTGTACTTCTGTAGGTTCTATTTTATTTCTTATAAATTCTTCCGCTCTATATTTTGCTATTGGTAAATGTGTGCCGCATTGTAAATACTTTATATCTACTCCAGCTTTTTCTAAAATAGAAAGGACTGATTCTTCATGGAATAATTCCCCGCTGTGGGATGAGCATATAAGGGAAAGTTCTTTTTCACTAATATTATATTCGTCTACTGCTCCACTTTCTACTACTGAAATGGCCTGGATAGGTTTTGCACTTGATCTAGAAAATACCAATCTTTTAGTATCTCCCACTGCATATAATACATTTCCTTGGTAATCTACTATGGAGATAATTCCTGGATGTATCAAGTCCTCAATTCCATTTCGATAATCCTTTACTAAAATTTCAAGTTCCATAACACTTGCTCCTATTATAATTTTTCTATTAATCCTAAAACTATTTTAGCTGATTCGTCAGAGGCTTTTTCCTTAAATTCATCGTAGGTCATAGACCCTCCGTCGTCTGCCATATCTGAAATTGCTCTAATTATTATAAATGGAATGTCGTTAGCATAAGCTGTATTGGCTATAGCTGCTCCTTCCATCTCTACACAAAGAGCATCGTAGTCAGATTTTAATTGTGCTTTTTTTACAGAGTCTTCAATAAATGAATCTCCAGTAATAATACATCCTGTCATGGTGTGTATACTTTCATTTTTGGCAATTTCTTCTGCCAGCTTGATTGCTTTTTCGTCTGCTTCAAAATGGGTTCTAAAGGGAAAATACTTTTTCATAGTATCATGATCAAAATCGTGATATGTAAGTCTATCTCCTATAACTATAGATAGTATTTCCAATCTAGGATCCAATCCCCCTGCAATTCCTGTATTTATTATGAAATCTGGCTTGAAATAATTTATCATGCTCTGGGTAGATATTGCACTATTTACTTTTCCTATGCTGCATTCAGTTACCACTACTTCTTTTTCTTTATAAAAACCTGTGATAAATTTAAATTTACCAAGGGTGATTTCCCTTGGCTCTTTTAGATGAGAAAGAATTAAATTTATTTCAGGCTCCATAGCTCCTAAAACACCTATTCTCAAGATTATTCATCTCCAATATATTTTTTGGAATCCTCGACTATATGTCTATATTCTTCAATTACCTTAAAAAATGTTTCTACTGACTCGTCTCCAACTATTTTGGATAATCTTTTTAAAGTTTTTATGGTATCAATATTGTCATAGTGCTTATGCATTAGGACTAATTCTCCGCCTAAATCTGTGATAAATAGATTATTTACTTTTCCGTCTGATTCATTTCTAACTCTGTAAACTAAATCCATATCATATAGGTATTTAACTATTTGAGAAATGGCACTTGTAGTTCTTTTCCATTTTTGTGCGATTTCTGTAACGGTTATACCTGGCTTGTCGTTGATATCTGTTAGAACGTGTATCTCTAACATGGTCATGGGAATTCCATTACCGTAGTCTCTTTTGATGTAAAGATATTCGTAATAAGTTAATGTAAATTGGTAAATTTTTTCCATTTCCTTATTGAATAATTCAAAATATTCTACTGTTTCATCTTCTGATTGTTCTTCAGATATCCAAATTTCGTCAATTTTCATATTAAACAGGTTATTTTCCATACTGTCTCCATTTTTTTAAATTATTAAGATTATATTATCAAATATTTGATAATTAATCAATTTTAATACCTTAGTTATAAGCAATTTTTTTTATCTCGTTTTTCATCTTTTCTAAAATCTTTTTCTCCAGCCTAGAAACCGTCATTTGAGATATATCTAATTCTTTGGCTATACTGGATTGGGTTCTTTTATTGAAATATCTGTCAATTAAAATTTTCTTTTCCGTCTCCGTCAATATAGACATGGCTTTTTCTAAAAAGTCGTTATTATCTATTTTTTCGTAGTATTCTTCTTCTTTTCCAATTAAATCTGCCAAACTAATATCCGAGTCTTCTCCTCCATCATAAGTAAGATCCAAGGATTGGGGTGAATATACTTTGCTAGCTTCCATAGCTTCTAGTACATCTTCTTGAGTCGTTCCTAAATAATCTGCAATGTCTTTTACCGTGGGAGATTTTTGTAAGGTCTGAGCTAGCTCCACTTTGGCGTTGTTAATTCTTTTAGATAGCTCTTGAATTCTTCTAGGAACTCGTATGGTCCAACCCTTATCCCGGAAATGTCTTTTTATTTCTCCAATAATTGTAGGTGTTGCAAAGGAGGAAAATTGGTATCCTCTATCTACATCAAATCTATCTACAGCATAAATTAAACCAATGGAGGCTACTTGAAATATATCGTCGTAGTCTATGCCTTTATTGGTATATTTTTTTGCCAAGATTTCAGCAATATAGAGATTGTCTTCGATGAGTTTATCTCTTATTTTTCTATCTCTGGTTTTCTTGTATTCTCGAAACAGTCGGGTTTGTTCTTCTTTGTCCAATTGTTTCTCATCTACATTACTATTACTCATATTTAACTCCCAGTTATACTATGAGTCTGATTTTAATGTGATCTTTTGAAAAAGTAACATCTTCTATTAGAGCTTTTAAAATCATTTTACTCATTTCTATATCTTCTAGTTCTTGTTTGGGTTTTTCTAATCCCACTATACTTACTTCAATTTCTTCAGATTCCAGGAAGTATTCTATATTGAATACTTCACTGGATTCACTTTTGATGATGATATTACATATTTCTGATATACACAATTTTAAATCTTCTATTTTTTCTATACTAAAATTAGACTTACTTGCTATTGCTGAAGTAGTAAGCCTCACCATTGAAAGATTTTCAGCTTTTGCTGGTACAATAAAATTAAATTTTTCTCTATTCATTCATCTCACCTACAAATTTAAACATCTCTTCCAATTTGGTAATTTTGAATAATTTTCTTATCCTTTCGTTAACTTCGATTAGATAAATATCTTTATCTATTTCTTTTGCTTCTTTTAATATAGAAATCAAAGCTCCCAAGCCTGTGGAATCTATATACTCTAAATTGGTAAAATCAAGGTATAAATCTTCTTGGCTATTTTTTAGTAATTCTATAGTGTCATTTTTAAAGTCTTGGGTAGAATAAATATCTAATTCCCCATAAAGATTAACTATCGGAGGTTTTCCTTCTATTTCAATTATTTCTTTTCTAAAAGCCATTTTATTCTCCTATAAATTTTGCTACTGCTACTACTTTTGATTCCTTTAGATTCATAAGTTTAACCCCTTGGGTATTTCTACCAAAGATACTTATTTGATCTACAGCAATTCTAATAATTACACCTTCTTCAGTAATTAACATTAACTGATCTTCTTTGGAAACTACTAGTGAAGATATTACATTTCCAGTCTTTTCTGTAATCTTATAACTAATAACTCCCATTCCGCCTCTGTTTTGGTTATTATACTCTGTCAAAGGAGTTAATTTTCCATAACCATTTTCTCCTACAGATACTAAGAATTTGTCATCGTCTACTATACTAAAGTTCACAACTTCGTCATTTTCTCTTAGACGAATACCTATAACTCCTTGGGTATTTCTAGAAGTTGGAGTTACGTCCTTTTCGTCAAATCTTATAGAATATCCATTTTTAGTAGATAGTATAAGCTCTTCATTGCCTTCGGTGATTTCTACTTCTATAAGCTCGTCATCTTCACGAAGTTTAATAGCTATTAAGCCTGATTTTCTCATGTTTTTAAACTCGCTACAGATGGTCTTTTTAATTGTACCTTTTTTAGTAACCATTGTGAAGTATTTATTATCATCAAATTCCTTCACTGCCAGTACTGTAGATACTTCTTCTCCAGGTTTTAGAGCCAATAGGTTTACTATTGCAGAACCTCTAGCTTGGCGTCCAGCTTCTGGAATATCATATCCTCGAAGGCTAAAGATATTTCCGAAATTAGTAAAGAACAAGATATTGTCATGGGTATTTACTATAAACATCTCACATACAAAATCTCCATCTTTAGTAGAAAGTCCACGAATACCTACGCCGCCACGATTTTGTGGTTTATATGCTCCTTCTGGCATTCTCTTGATGTATCCGTTATTAGTAAGAGTAATTACTACATCTTCTTCTCTAATCATATCTGCTAAGTTTATTTCTTCAGCAGCCGGCATCAAAGCTGTTCTACGTAAATCTCCGTATTTTTCTGCAATTTCTTTTAGCTCTTCTTTAATTATATTATTTCTGATATTTGGATTGGCTAAAATTTCTTTTAATCTTGCAATTTCTTTTATTAAATCAGCGTATTCTTCTTGAAGTTTCTCCCTTTGTAATCCTGAAAGTCTTTTAAGTTGCATATCCAAAATTGCTTGGGATTGGACATCAGTTAATCCAAATCTAGATAGAAATTCTGCTTTAATTTCAGCATCTGAATAACTGCTTCTGATAATTTTTATTATCTCGTCAATATTGTCTATGGCAATTTGTAAACCTTCTAAGATATGAGCTCTTTTTTCTGCTTTATCTAAATCAAATCTAGTTCTTCTTTCGATAATTTCAATTTGATGATTTACATAATGCTTTATTAAATCTTTAAGACCTAATTCTATAGGTTCTCCATCTACTAAGGCAATATTAATAATTCCAAATGTGGTCTGTAATGCTGTGTGTTTGTACAGATTATTTAAAACTACTTCTGGAATAGCATCTCTTTTTAATTCAATTACTATACGCATACCATTTCTATTGGATTCATCTCGTAAATCTGAAATGCCTTCGATTCGCTTTTCTTGGACGTATTCAGCGATTTTTAAAATTAATCGAGATTTATTAACTTGGTATGGTAACTCTTTTACTATTAAAGCTGTTCTCTTTTTATTTTGTTCAATATCTACAACTGCTCTTAATTGCAGCTTTCCTCTACCTGTTTCGTAAGCTTCTCTAATGGCTTTTTTGCCCATTATCATTCCACCTGTGGGGAAGTCTGGGCCTTTAATATGTTCCATTAATCCTTCTACGTCAATTTCCGGATTATCTATATAAGCTATTACTCCATCGATAGTTTCGTTTAAGTTGTGAGGCGCCATATTAGTCGCCATTCCTACAGCTATACCACTGGATCCGTTTACTATTAGATTAGGAAATTTAGATGGAAGTACAGATGGTTCCATTTCACTTTCATCAAAGTTAGGAACAAAATCCACAGTATCTTTATTAATATACCTAAGCATTTCTTGGGCTAATTTAGTCATACGAACTTCTGTATAACGCATAGCAGCTGCACCGTCTCCGTCTATGGAGCCGTAATTACCTTGGCCATCAGCTAGGGGATATCTAGTTGAAAAATCTTGGGCTAGTCTTACTACTGCATCGTAAATAGCCGAGTCTCCATGGGGATGAAATTTACCCATTACATCTCCAACTAGCCTAGCAGATTTTCTATATGGCCTATCTGGGTATAATCCCAGCTCATTCATTCCGTATATTATTCTTCTGTGGACAGGTTTTAGACCATCTCTAACATCTGGAAGGGCTCTGGATACTATAACGCTCATGGCGTAATCCAGATAGGATTCCTTCATTTCAGTTTTTAAGTCTATGTCCACTATTGTCTGTGTATCTTTTATTTCTGACATTTATTCCTCCTAAGCATCTAGATTTTGAACGTATTTAGCATTAGCTTCAATAAATTCTCTTCTAGGCTCTACCTTGTCACCCATTAGAACTGAAAAAGTATCGTCTAGTTCTACTTTGTCATCTTCGTCTATTACAACTCTATTTAAAATTCTATTATCTGGATTCATGGTAGTTTCCCAAAGTTGGTCTGCGTTCATTTCCCCTAGACCTTTGTATCTAGAAATTTTAATATTTTGCATATTTATTTCACTAGAAACTCGTTCAAGTTCCTCATCGTCATAACAATATCTTATAACTTTGGATCCTCTAATTAAACCGTAAAGAGGAGGTTTCGCCACAAATATATGTCCTTGTTTTATTAATTCTGGCATATATCTATAGAAGAAAGTCAAAAGTAAGGTCATAATATGAGATCCGTCTACGTCAGCATCCGTCATAATTATGATTTTTCCATATCTTAACTTTTCAATATCGAAATCGTCACCTATTCCTGTTCCAAAAGCAGAAATCATAGAAAGAATTTCTTCGTATCCTAAAACTCTAACTAAATTAGCTTTTTCCACATTCATTATCTTACCTTTAAGGGGCAAAATGGCTTGATTTCTATTATCTCTTCCCATTTTTGCAGATCCACCCGCAGAGTCCCCTTCCACTAGGAATATTTCCGTTTCTGTAATATCGTCAGATTGGCAATCTGCTAGTTTTCCAGGCAAAGTAGTTTTTTCCAGCATGGAAGTTCGTCTTTGGGCAGTTTTAAGCTTTCTTATAGAATCTCTTTCTTCCTTAGATTCTACTACCTTTTTTAGAATTGCTTTTGCTGAAGATGGATTTTCTTCTAAATAATTTTTAAAATATTCATTAACAATATTTTCTACAATTCCCCTAGTTTCTGAATTTACTAATTTGCCTTTTGTTTGGCCTTCGTATTGGGGATTAGGTAATTTTACAGAAATTACCGCAGTCAAACCTTGGCGTGTATCTTCTCCGATAAAGTTTTCATCTTTTTCTTTTAAATAATTATACTCTCTAGCATAATCATTTAAAGTTCTAGTCAGTCCACCTCTAAATCCTGAGACGTGGGTTCCTCCTTCATCTGTATGGATATTATTTCCAAAAGACAAAACTTGTTCTGAATATCCGTCTGTAAACTGTACAGCAATTTGGACATTATGACCTTCTCTATCTTGCTCAATATATGCCACGTCTTTATGGATTGAATTTTTGTTTTTATTTAAATGCTCTACAAAGGATTTAATTCCTCCTTCGTAATGAAATGTTTCTTTTTTATCTATTCTTTCATCATGTAAATTTATTTTAACTTCTTTAGTTAAAAAAGCCATTTCTCTAAATCTTCTAGCTAGAATTTCGTAATCGAAATCAGTTCCTTCTTTAAAAATTTCAGAATCTGGCATAAAGTGTATTAAAGTTCCTGTGTGAGTACTTTCTCCCACTACTTCTAATTCTGTAACTCTAAGACCTCTTTCGAATCGTTGTTTATATTTTTTATTATTTCTACTTACTGTAACTTCTAGCCATTCTGAAAGGGCATTTACTACAGAAACACCTACACCGTGAAGTCCTCCAGATACTTTGTAAGCTCCGTTATCAAATTTTCCCCCAGCATGAAGTATTGTTAAAACTGTTTCTACTGTGGATAACCCTGTAGTTCTGTGGGTTTCTACTGGAATTCCCGATCCGTTGTCTTGGATAGAAATGGATTGGTCTTTATAAATTACTACGTCAATTTCACTGGCAGCTCCTGCTAAAACCTCGTCAATACTGTTATCTACTACTTCATAGACTAAATGATGAAGTCCTTTTGGGCCAGTAGAACCTATATACATATGAGGTCTTAACCTAACTGGGGCTAAGCCCTCTAAAACCTCTATATTCTCGGCACCATAGTGCCTATTATTTTCTGTCATTATTACCTCCGTTTAATTTTTTAACTCCATTATTTTCTACTAAATAAATATTGGAGTTGGCAATATTAAATTCTTCCAAGTACATCTTCTCAGCCATAGTTATGAAGGATTGGATTCCAGAAATATTTTCAATTAGTTTTTTTCTTCTATTGGAATCTAACTCTGAAAAGACGTCATCTAATAAAAGTATAGGATTAATATTTCTACGTTTTTTTATAAGATGTATTTCTACTATTTTCATACTGAGTATGGCGCTTCTTTGTTGTCCTTGGGATCCAAAGACTTTTAAATCTTTATCGTTTACAAAAATTTCTAAATCGTCCCTATGGGGACCATAAGTGCTGTATTTTACATATAAATCTCTATCTAATGCTTTTCTTAATCCCTCTAGCATTTGATTTTCTATTTCTTTAAGTCCATCATATTGTGCCAAAGGGGATGAATAGTCTATATAAATAATTTCATCTCCATCAGAAATATTTAAATGTATATCCTTTATTTCTTCATTAAGGGTATCTATATATTTTTTTCTACCCATGACGATATAGCTTCCCAGGGAAGCCAATTGGATATTATATGCTTCGAATAAAAGCCTTTCATTTAAATTTTTATTTCTAACTTTAAGTAATTCGTTTTTTTCCCTTAGGATTTTATTATATTTGCTTAAATTGTATCTATATATTAAATCCAAATTAGAAATAGCTTCATCTAAATATTTTCTTCTAAGACTAGGACCTTCTTTTACAATTTTCATATCCTCTGGCATAAATACCACCAAAGGACTTTCCCTTCTCAATTCCCTTAAAGTAGTCACATTGGATAAATTGACTTGAATTTTCTTTTTTTTGTCTTTTTGGTAAACTAAATTATAGTCTTTTTCAAGTCCCTGTCTTTCTATTAAAGCATCTATTTCATAAGTAATGGCATTAAAGTTTAATACGTCTTTATCTTTGCCATTTCGAAAACTTTTCCCAGAAATCAACATGGAAACTGCTTCTAGAATATTAGTCTTTCCAGAGCCATTTCTTCCAAAAAACACATTAAAATTTTCATTTAATTTTAAATTTAAATGACTGTAATTTCTAAAGTTTTTTATCTGGATTTCTTTAATCTTCATCTATATTACTTTAATAATTTCTCCTTCTAACTCCACTACATCACCAGGGTAAATCTTTTTTCCCCTTCTGTTTTCCACTTCTCCATTTAAAAGAACATATCCTTCTTGGATAAGGGATTTAGCCATGCCGCCACTTTCTACGACATTGGCGTATTTTAATAAAGAATCTAATTTAATAAATTCTGTATCTATTTTTATCTCCATTAAGCTAACCTCACTGGAAGTACGAGGTATAGGTAATTTTCGTTTTCTACTCCTTCTATTATCATTGGATTTACATCATCCATAAGCTGACATTTTATTTCAGCATCATCCATATTTTTAATACCTTCTAATAGATATCTGGAGTTAAATGCGATAAGTTGGTCTATACCGTCATTATTCACTGCTACACTTTCTTCCACACTACCAAGTTCTGTATTGGATAGGATTTTTACTGTATCTTCACTAAATTCCAGCTTAACTAAATTAGCTTTTTCTTCCTTCGCTAATAGTTCAGCTCTTTCCAAACTCTGTTGAAAAGCGTATCGATTAACTATTACATTAGATGCATGTTCTCTTCGAATTATATCTTCGTAATTGAAGAACTGACCATCTATCAGTTGGGAATAAAAAACTGTATTCTTTAAGTTAAAGGAGATATTATTTCTAGAGAAAATTATTTTAACTTCCTCTTCATCATCTCCTAAAATTTTAGAAAGTTCATTTAAAGCTCTACCTGGTACAATAGCTGTGTATTCTGAATCAGATTGGATTTTTTCTTTGTAAATAGATAATCTATAACCATCTAATGCCACAAAAGAAATCTCATCCTCTTTAACCTCAAATAAAACACCTGTAAGAGCTCTTCTATTATAATCTAAACTTACTGCAAAAGTAGTTTGTTTAATAGCTTTTCTCAAGGTATCGCTACTTAAAGTTATGGAATTACTTTCTTCTAGCATGGGAAGATTTGGATAGTCTTTATAATTATGAGTGAGAAGTTCAAAGTTAGAATTTTGTACATTTATATACATTCTATCTCCTTTGACTTCGATGTGAATTAGATCATTAGGAAGTTTTCTAATGATATCTCCAAAAAGTCTAGCATTTACTAGAGTAGATCCTTCTTCATATCCATTACAATCCTTATATGTTTCAATGCTTATTATTTCTGCATCAGTTCCTGTAAGTTTTAGTCTATTATTTTCCAGGGATATTAAAACACCTTCTAGTTCTTTAGAAATAGCCCTAGATGAGATAGCCTTTTGAACAATGGATATGCTCTCAGTTAAAGAATGTTGATTGATTGTGAATTTCATGTTTGCTCCTCTTTAGATATTATTATATTATTTAGTAGTAGTAGGTCTTGTTGATATGTGGACAACCCTATCTGGGGTTTAGATTTCAACAAAATTCAATTTTATAATATGTTAATAACTACTCGTCTTTTATTTTTCTCTTTAAGTCATTTATTGTCTTTTTGGTTTCAGAGTTTTCTTTTATTTCATTAGCTATCTTGTCTATTGCATGGATAACTGTGGTATGATCTCTTCCACCAAAGTCTAATCCTATCTTAGGTAGAGATAATTCAGTAAGTTCTCTACACAAGAACATGGCTATTTGTCTAGGATAGGCGATATCCTTGGGTCTTTTTTTGGACTCCATGTCTTCTACTGATATTCCATATTCTTTGGAAACTACAGTCTTTATTCTTAAGGAGTCTATAATAATTTTCTTTTTTTGTTCTAAGACATCCCTTAATACCAATTGTGCCATATTTAAATCTATTTCTTTGGAAGTTAGATTAGAATAAGCTACTATTCTAAGGAGTGCTCCTTCTAATTCCCTTATATTGGAATCTACATTTTCTGCAATATAGTCAATTATCTTTTCAGA
>JAAYEN010000219.1 GCA_012728775.1 Tissierellia bacterium | reverse complement strand
TAATTATTCTATCCATTCCCACATTTAAAGTTCCTTGGTTACTTGGAATCATTATTATGGCTGGAGTAACTTCTGCATTATAGCGATTTATGGTTTCTATAGCTTTTGTAGCCATTTGCTCCGTGATAAAGATTATTCCATAATCTTCTGCTGCAAGTCTCTCAATAGTTTTTCTAACATCTATTTCATTTTCCGGCGCAAAGACGTTTAGGCCTAATGCTCGAAATCCAAGGACAGAATCTTTGTCGCCGATTACACCAATTTTACGCAACTAACTCACCTGTCCTTTTTCTAATATCTTCTGGAGAAAGTCCATTAATTTTTCCAACAGCAATAGTTCGAATAAATTGAACTTCTCTTTCTTTTCTCAACATGTACGAAAATAGTACTTCAGGGCCGTAAGTTATTTTTTTCCCTTTGATGGCAATTTTATCTAAAAAGTTTTCAGTGCCTTCTCGGAAATGAAGAAGTTTATCATCTTCTTTCCATTCTTCTAGAGAATTTAGCAAAGTAGGATAAATATCATATTTTTTTAATTCATCAATAATCTTATCCATATCTTCAAAATAATATTTTATATAAATTTCCCTTGGTATATTTCCACCCTCAATAAGAAAGTCGTAAACGCAATTAATCCTATGATTTTGTCTTTTCCCTCTTAAAGTCATATTAATGTTTTGAGCGTCAATTAAGTTTTTAACATACTCAATAATAAATGGAGAACCCACTTTGTTTGCCAAACATAACATATATTCATTTTGAAATGTATCCATTGTCATATCAAGCCTTTGGGGATCTTTGCTCTCTTCATACTCATCCAAAGCAGCATTAATATACTCGTGGAAATACATATTTTTAGTAGCTCTGCCGCCTTCTTCTAATTCACGATAAAGCCCTAGGTAATTATAGTCAGTAATTCTCATCAATAGATCTGTTAAATCTTCCTTGAGAACATAGCTTTTAATTATCGTTTTAATATTATGGAAAATATATTCAGATGCCAAAATCTCTACTACTTCAGGATCTTTAACCATTTTATAAAACTCTTTATACATATCCACCAAGTTTTGATCCAAAGCCTTGTCAAATTCTCTTCTAGATTCTAAAACACCTACTGTGTCTGAATATCTTGTTTCAGCCAGTATTCTTTTAAATTCTTCAAAATCGTCAGAATCTATAAGTCTATTAAATGTAACTTTATCTAAAAGTCCTTTTTCGTAAATTCTAGTTGTTGTCGAGGCTTGAATGTAATCTTCACGATTCATATTTCAACTCCAATCTTATTCCGACAAGAATTTTACAAGCTCCGGTCCAATACTATCCCTATTGTCTTGTAAGATGTCTTCATATTTGTAATTGTAATTTATTTTATCAGACATCAAAATAAAACCATTATCTACAAAATTCTTTTCGTCAATCTCTACACCTAAACCTGCATTTTTAAGTGCGTTTACACGACTTTGAGGAACTTGTAATTTGAGATTTTTATCCTCTAAGTTTTTCAAAACCTTTTTAATATCGTTTACAAATTCATCATCACTTTTAGAATTCATTCTTTCCAAAGATAGCTTCATTACTCTGTCTATAAGTCTTTGTCTTTCTACCAGTCTTTGGTCTCTAATTCTAATTTCTGCATTTTCGCTAATTCTGACGTAGGTTGATTCTGCTCTATCATTGGCATTTTGCAAAATTCTATCCTTCTCTTTATTCGCGTCATTAATAAGCTGATGTGTAAGACTTTCTATTTCTTTTTGAGCATCAGATTGAATTTCTTCAATTTTCTCATTTGCCTCATCTTTTAATTTGTTAATTATATTGTCTATATTCGACATATACATCATCCTTTAAAATGCTACTTGTTGTAATAATAAGAAAGAAATTGCGAATGCAAGAATAGCGTAAGTCTCTACCATTACTGCAAGAATTATTCCCTTAGTTACCTCATTGCTGTTTTTTGC
>JAAYEN010000275.1 GCA_012728775.1 Tissierellia bacterium | reverse complement strand
GTATATACTAATAAATAGATTCAATGGATATTAAATGGAGATTAGTATGGATAATTATAAAAAAAATTCAAGAGAAATTTATAAGCGTAGGAGAATATTGGCTATTATTATATCTACCTTTGTGTTGATAGCATTAGTAGCACTAATTGGAAAGATTTTTTTATCTACTAGTACCAAGGGAGCAGATGGAAAAACCAAGGACAAAATTCTTACTACTAGTGAAATAAAATTAGAAGAGAGAGAAGTTGACAAGTTAGTAATAGGAACTACTACTTTGAGTATTTTCGAAGATAGTCAAAAAAATATTTCTGATAACTTAGCTTCATACAAACTTCGTCCCCACAGATTGAAAACTGTTAGAGATCAAGCGATGGGACGGGGACCTAAACAAAGTTTATTAAAAAGAGAAGTTTTCTTGACTTTTGATGATGGACCTTCTTCTGAAGCAACTGAAAAAGTTCTGGACGTTTTAAAAGAAGAAAATGTAAAAGCTACATTTTTTGTAATTGGAAAAAATGTAGAAAAATATCCTGAAATATTAAAAAGGATTTATGACGAGGGTCATGGTATCGGAATTCACACTTATTCCCATGATTACAAAGAAATATATTCAAGCCCAGATGCTCTTCAAAGAGATATTGAAGCTTGCTTAGCATCTATTAGAAGTGTATTAGGAGAGGATTTTAATACAATACTTTATAGATTCCCAGGAGGCTCTTTTAGAAAAAATAAAGAAATATTTATCCAAAGGGTTGAAGATTTAGGATATATTTACTTTGATTGGAATGTTTTAAATGGAGATGCTGAAGGCAATAACTTAAGTGAAGATTATTTAATTAAAAGATTTAATGAAACGTCAAGGGGATACAATAAAGTTCTTTCTTTGATGCATGATACAAACGCAAAGCAAAATACCATAAACACTTTGCCTAGAATAATCCAACAATTGAGAGCTGAAAAATATCAGTTTAAATCATTAGGAGATACACTATGACAAAAATAATGATAGTAGAAGACGAAGATTCCATAAGAAAATTTGTGCGAGTTAATTTAGAGATGGAAAATTATTTAGTAGTAGAAGCAGAATCGGGAGAAAAGGCTATAGAGTTATATGATACTTTTAAACCTGATATAGTTTTATTGGATATCATGTTGCCAGGTATAGACGGTTTCCAGGTATGCAGGTATTTAAGACAAGATGAACGTGAGCTAGGAATTATTATGCTTACTGCAAAAAACCAAGATATAGATAAAATTCAGGGACTAGAAGCCGGCTCAGATGACTATATTTCTAAACCTTTTAATCCTAAAGAATTAGTTTTAAGAATTAAATCTTTAGAAAGAAGACTTAAATCTTCTGATTCAGATGGAACTTTAAACATTATCGAAACTTCTAAGTTTAAATTAGATAGAAATTCCAGAAAATTCTACAAAGATGGAAAATTAATTGACTTAACTCCTACTGAGTATTCAGTAATAGTAATGTTTTTAGAAAATCCAAAACAAGCTATTTCTAGAGATGAAATTTTAGATACAGTTTGGGGAGAAGACTTTATTGGAGATTCTAAAATTGTAGATGTAAATATCCGTAGGCTTAGGGCGAAAATTGAAGATGACTCTTCTAATCCTGAGTTTATTAAAACTGTGTGGGGCATTGGCTACATTTGGGAAGCATAGGTAATAGTTTTGAGAAGTAGTATTCAGAAAAGATTATTTATATATTTTACACTGATAATATTGTTGGTAGTAGTTTTAATGGAGATTTTTGTAATCTTTGGAATTAGCGAAATCTCTTACCAGAATATGGAGAGAATAATGGCGGATAATTTAGATTACGCCATTAATTCTATTGTTTACAGATCTGATAGTTTAGATGTCCAAGAAATTTTAGACCCTAGCTTTCGCCAATACTTTGATAACGACCAAGCCCAAGTTCAGATAATTGATAGAAATGGGATGGTTATTTTTGATTCCTTGGGAGTTTTATATACTGAGGAGATTGTGTATCCAGATATTACCGATGCGAGAAGTGGTCACAGAGGTGTTTGGAGAGGAAATGTGGATTATTCAGATGAAAAGGTAATGGCAATGTCGACGCCTATAAACAATTCCACTAACCAAAACATTGGTATTTTAAGAATGGTTATAAGTATGGATAAGCTTGATACTTTAATAATAAGAGCTATTGCTATGTTTATAATGATAGGAATAATCACGGTTTTAGTCGCGTTATTTATTTCCCTTTACTTTGCTAAAGGTATAGTGGATCCATTAAAGGAAGTTAGCGATGTGGCTATGAAAATAGCAGATGGCCAACTTGCAGTTAGAAGTAATGTTAAGACAAATGATGAGATAGAACAAGTTTCAAAATCTATAAATCACATGGCGGATGAATTAATTAAACGAGATCAAGTAAAAAATGATTTTATATCATCAGTAAGTCACGAGCTTAGAACTCCTCTTACTTCAATAAAGGGCTGGGCTATAACTATTCAATCAGCAGGGGATATGAGTAAAGAATTAAGTGATGAAGGTTTGAATATAATTGTCAGTGAAACTGATAGATTATCTGACATGGTGGAAGAACTATTAGATTTTTCTAGATTTACATCAGGAAAAGCCACTTTACAAAAGGAAGAAGTAGATGTTACAACTTTCTTGACCGAAGTAGTTAGACAAATGAGGGCTAGAATAAATAGAGAAGGTCATGTATTTTCTGTCGATATATCAGAAGATATGGGAGTAATGACAGTAGATAGGGACAGAATTCGACAAGTTTTAATTAATTTATTTGACAATGCAATTAAATTCACTGAAGAACCTGGCGTAATATCTTTATACGCTAGAAGAAATAAAATAAACCAAGTTGTAGTAAATGTAAAGGATACTGGCATCGGTATTCCTAATGAAGATATAAAAAGGGTAAAAGAGAAGTTTTATAAGGGAAGTTTAGGAAAAGCTCATACTGGTCTGGGTTTATCTATAAGTGATGAAATTATTGGCTTACATGGAGGAGAACTCTTAATAGAGTCAGATATTGGAAAGGGTACAACTGTAACGATTATTTTACCTACAGTTCCAAAGGAGGATTGAAATGAAGAAAGTTTTTATATTTATTTTTTTAATCCTAATGGTGATAAATTTGACTTCCTGTGAGTTTGTGGATTCAGAAATAATTAATGAAACACACAAACCTGATCTTCATGCGTCTCCAATAAATGGAATTTGGAGTCTTACAAAAATAGTTGATAGTGATAGCAGATATTCTTTTGAAGAAGGGGATAAATTTTATTTTAATATAGATTTTTTTGCTACCACAGATAAGATATACTTAAATCCAGATTTTGAGATAGTAAATGTAAATTGGCAAAGTTATTTGAGAGAAATTGATGAGAGTCTAGATATTTCATACCTTTTTTCCAACGAGAAAATAAATGTGGTGGAGATAAAAAAAGATGGTTTAGTTATTGCAGAATGTATACCTTTAAATAATAATGAGATATTATTAAACATAAGTAATGAGTTAATAATTATAAAAAGAGAAACTGATGTTTTAAGTAATGAAGAAAAAAATGAACTTAAAATGTTTTATTCTGAAAGGGAAAAAGTTTTTCGTTCTGGAAATTCTTGGGCTTTAGCTTTAGGTATAAGAAATGTAATTGAGGATAGTGGGAGTGTTATCCCTAGATACGATTATAGTACAATTTTTCTTAGATTTTCTGACAAAGGAATTCGAGTTGACAATTTAGATGGTATTGTTATAAATAATGAATCCATATTGGATGTCTACGACTCTGTAAGAATTTCTAATGAAGGTGGTAGTTTTGATAGAGTTTTGCTAAATGGTGAAGAATTGCCAATTTCTGATCATGATGGGTTGAAACAGTCCAATAATTTTCGCTTAAATTACATTTCTTCTAGGTACGCTACTATTGAATATCTTTATCCTGATAAATCTAGGTTAAATACTCTTAGTACTTATACTACTTTATCTAGAGGGGGATTAAACCAGTTAAAAATCGATGATATAGTAAATTACAGTACTGAAAGAGTGATGGATGCCATTAGAAAATCCAATTCAGAAACTACATTTGGACAAGCAATATACAATATTGGTATGACAAAAGATAGTGGTCTTACGGTGTTAAAGGGTAGGGTGGTTTCTTCAACAGAAGGAGAAAGGTTTAACAGCGACTATATACTAAGCAGCAGTTTTTCTTATGTTAACAATCAGCCCCAAAGAAGAGTTAATTTTCAAGAATTGAAAACCGTTTTTCCTGATCTTATTGATGCTTTTTCTACGCCCATAGAAAACCAATATGTTCTAATAACTAAGACAGGTGTGGATATATATAAATTAGATAGGATCACTCGAGAATACGAAAGATTATACACGAAGAACTTCATTGGAAATTCTCAAGTTATTTCAAATTCTTGGTTCAATGAAGTGGAGTTAGTTGATCTTGAAAAAGCACTAATTGGGCTAAGGGTTAAATGACTTGTTATGAATGTTAAAATAATGTATAATTACCAAAGAGGTGTAAACTATGACAGAGATTAAGGAATTAATACAAACCCATGATGAATATCTTAGAATGATACTATTTGCTACTTTAGCTATGCTTATCATTACCTTTGCTGTAAATTATTTTACGGAAAGACTAAGATTTCCTAAATACTTACCAGGCTTAATATCCTTAATAGTAGGAATTTTAATGCTAGTTGGTTTACTTCCAAATCTTTATCTAAAAGAATACTTAGGAAATTTAGTAATTTCTATGGTAGCTATTGGTGTGGGTGTTGTAGGACTTGCTTTTGGTATGATATTGGGAGTATTATTTAAACGAACGTCCCGATATGAGAAGTCTGAAAAAGAAATAACTTATGAAGAATATTAAAAAAATAAAGTAAAATTTTGCTAGACATATGATTGTCTAGCTTTTTTATTATTGTATATGCCAACTTAAAAAACTGCTATTATTATCTAATTATTAATATTTAGCTGATTGTCCACTATCAATAATTGGATAAAGTTAAATTTGTTGCACTTTCAATTAATTTTATTTTTTGATTTTTATTCAAACTTTTAATTTCAAATTCCCTACTCAATGCTGGTCCTTTTCCATCGATTTCTTCCACATAAACAAATTGAACTGGTAATCTAACTCTCGTATATTTTGAAGCTTTGCCTTCGTTATGGGATTTTAAACGTTTTTCTAAGTTATTTGTAATTCCTGTATAAAAAGTGTCATCACTGCAAATTAGCATGTAAACATAGTATTTATCACTCATAATATTCCTCTTCTTTGACAACTTCAGAAATCATAGAGTATTCATAGCCTTTATTCATAAGATATCGAATTAACTTTTGTTTATCTTCATTTTTTCTAGATTTTTTTCTATCAGATACCAATTTTTTTAAATTAGAGATCTCCAAATCTTGATACTTTGGAAGAAGAGGGTCTACGTCTTTGGATTGAAAACCTTTTTGATAAAGTTTGTGTTTTATTTTTATCGAACCGTCAGTTGAGTAGTTAAATTTTTCTTCTAAATACATTTCAAGATATCTTTCATCATCTAGAAGTTTTAAATCCAATAATTTTTCAATAATTTCATCTTGGAGTTCAGGGCTTACTTTTTTCTTATATAAATAGTCCCTAACTTCTTTAGATGTCTTTAGGGCTTTTGATACGTATAGTAAGGCTTGTTTAAAAAACAAACCTTCTTCTTCTTTAGCTTTGAGTATTTCTAATTCTTCTTCGCTAATTTCAAATTCACCATATCCATAGGGAGCTAGATTTTCAGCAGAGACGCTCATTACATATTGGTCATCAGAAAACAGACTAAATCTTGTATTATCGTTTTTTTGTAGTTCTATTCTTGTAATTTTCATATTAACCTCACAAATTATACTACCATAAGGTGTAAGATTTATTCAAATATTTATTTTATGAATAATATATGGTAGAATAAACGTGGAACGGAGGAATGGAATGTTTGAGATACTTTCATTGGTACTTAGATATGTATTTATTATAATCATATATTTGTTTATATTAAATATTTTAAGATTAATATATTTAGATATTAAAACTTCTAGCGCTACGACACCTAATAAAGACGTGGCGTATTTAAAAGTAATAAATAGATTAGATCAATTAGATTTTAGAATGCAAGAATACTATCCTGTAATTGGAGAAATTACTGTAGGTAGAGGTTCGAGAAATGATGTTCACATAAAAGATAGAGTGGTTTCTAAAAATCACATGAGAATCTTTTTAAGTGACGGATATTATTATTTGGAAGATTTAGGTAGTTCTAATGGAACTTATTTAAATGGTTCTGACATTGAAAATAATGCCATAGAAATTGTAGATGGAGATTTGATTAGTGTTGGTAAGATTCAATTTATGTTTGTGAATAGGTAAATATGATTAATAAAGTAACAAAATTAAGAAAACCTAGAAATTTACTTTTGATGTTTGATATTTTGGC
>JAAYEN010000330.1 GCA_012728775.1 Tissierellia bacterium | reverse complement strand
CTCTGCTAAAGTTGTTCTTGACTTAAACTTTAATCTTTACTATAATTCTATCCATGGACTGTGAATAGGAGAGTACATTGTTATTAATCGATACAGAGACATTTCGTTTGGTGAGAGAAATGGGAGAGATACTTTGGAACATGGCCTGGGAGTCGGCGCACCGAGACATTTGTTTAGGCTGCGACGTGTACGCACGTTATAGCGTCTGGAGTATGATTGTACTTCTTGAGGTTCATTTAGCGATAAGTGGATAAAATAAGGTGGTAACACGTGAGTTTAACTTTCGTCCTTTGGGGATGGAAGTTTTTTTATTTTGGAGGGAGAAAATGATTAGATATTTCTATAAGACAGATGACAAATACGTGGAGGTGGCGAAGTGCCTTTAATTATACCTGAAAATTTGCCAGCGAGGGATTTGCTGGTTGAAGAAAATATTTTTGTAATGAACGAAAAAAGAGCTATAACCCAAGACATCAGACCGATTCACGTGGCGATAGTGAACTTAATGCCTAAAAAAGAAGAGACAGAGCTTCAGTTTTTAAGACTTCTTTCCAATACGCCTTTGCAAGTGGAAGTGGATTTGATTAGAACGGAAAGCTACGAGTCCAAAAACACCGACAGTACACATTTGGAACAGTTTTATAAAACTTTTTCGGAAATTAAAAATAAAAAATACGATGCCATGATTATCACTGGCGCTCCTGTGGAGCATCTGGACTTTGAAGAAATATTATATTGGGATGAGTTAAAAGAGATACTGGATTATGCCAAAACCCATGTGTATTCCACTATGTTCGTATGCTGGGCGGCACAAGCAGCTCTTTATCATTACTACGAGGTGCCTAAGAGATCCCAAGATGAAAAAATCTTCGGCGTATTTGATTATACCGTATTGACGAAGAATTTATTGACGAAGGGTTTCGATGATGTGTTCTACACGCCCCAATCCAGACACACTTTCACCTGCAAGTCGGATTTGGAAAATATAAAAAACATTGATGTGATTGCAGAAAGATCTGACACGGGAGTTCATCTAGCTGCCACTGAAGATTGTAGATTCGTATTCGTGGCAGGACATTGGGAATATGATGCTCACACTTTGGAAAATGAATATTTAAGAGATAAAAATAAGGGACTTGAGATTGACGTGCCCATTAATTATTACGTAGATGACGATGACACGAAGGGAATAAATGTCAGATGGAGAAGTCATGGAAATCTATTTTTCTACAACTGGCTAAACGAAGTGTACCAATCCACTCCTTATGACGTGAATTTAATTGAAGAGAAGATAGTGGCAAAAGAAGTTTCCGCTGCCAAGTGACATATAAAAAAGATATTTTAAGTGCATCAAGGTGCATTTAAAATATCTTTGATTAAATTAAAATAAAAGTATAAAACTTTTCGAATTGTACAATACTTGGGATAGGATTTTTGAATAACTATAAACTGTCAACTATTTAATTTCTAGTTTTATCAATTCGTAATCCATTTCTCCAAGTCCCATTTCTTCAGCTCTTATTAGACAGCTTTTCCAGTCTGTATCGGGGAAGAGATTTTTAAAGTGATCGTCGTGGTCGTGGTCGGATTCGTCTAGCATGGAGCCTGGATTTACTGGTGCTGCGTTTACTAAATCAGCACATGCCATATCCAAAGCCACTGGGTCGAAGGATGCCAGCATTCCTATATTAGGAACTATAGGTGCGTCATTTTCCGAATGACAATCACAATAAGGTGATACGTCGACTATAAGGCTGATATGAAAATGAGGTCTGCCATTTAATACTGCATAGGCGTACTCTGCCATTTTCTCGTTTAATACTACATTGCTGTTTCCGGCAATGGGTCTAATTGCATCGTAATTACAAGCGCCGATACACATTCCGCAACCTACACATTTTTCCACATCAATATTCGCTTTTTTGTTTACATATTTAATCGCGCCATGGGCGCATCTTTTAAAACATTCTGAGCATGCAGTGCAAAGGTCTGGATTTACTTTGGGTTTTCCGCCGTAGTGCATTTCCATTTTTCCAGCTCTGGAGCCACAACCCATACCTATATTTTTCAACGCTCCGCCAAATCCAGTGGCTTCGTGGCCTTTGAAATGGTTCATGGAAATTATAACATCGGCATCCATAATCCCTCTTCCAATTTTTGCGGATTTAACGTGCTTCCCATTTACGGGAATTTCTACTTCGTCTGTGCCTTTGAGTCCGTCACCTATAATAATATGACATCCCGTTGTGAATGGATTATATCCATTTTCATATGCCGCTCCCAGATGATCGATGGCATTTTTTCTTCTTCCCACATACAAGGTGTTGCAATCCGTTAAGTAAGGTACGCCGCCTAAATTTTTTATGAGGTCAGCTATGGCCTTGGCGTAATTGGGTCTTAGGTATGCTATGTTTCCTGGCTCTCCAAAATGGATT
>JAAYEN010000127.1 GCA_012728775.1 Tissierellia bacterium | reverse complement strand
AAGATAGGATCGGAATCCAATCTAATATCTCTTATTGCCATATATTCCTCCTAATTAATAAAATACCCACATAAACCTGATAAAAATCATTATCTTGTAACTACATCAACATGAGTATTATTTAAATTAATTTTAAATTTATTTTTTATAAAAACTTCATATATAATGTTTTTTATAAATTTTTCATGCCTAATTGTTGAATTCAATAATATATTTATATGATATCGATTATTCAACCGTGAAATAGACATTCTGTCTCTATGACTTATTATATCCACATATTTACCTATCTTTTTATTGCTAATTTCTTCCAATAATGCATCAAATAATTTTTTTGAAATGTTTATCCCATCATTTAAGTCCCTATTTAATATTGTAATTATATATTGTCGTTTGAAGGGAGGATATGAGAATATCTTTCTGATTTTTAATTCATCTTCATAAAATCCATTATAATCATTATTTTTTGCATGTCTAATCGAATAATGTTCAGGATTATAGGTTTGAATAATCACATTGCCTCGTTCATCATTTCTCCCTGATCTACCAGAAACTTGCATTATTAACTGAAATGTTTTCTCGGCAGCATCATATTCAGGTACATTTAAAGATAAATCTGAAGCTATTATACCTACTAAATCAATTTCAGGAAAATCAAATCCCTTAGAAATCATTTGTGTACCTATAATTATTGATACTTCTTTTTTTAGAATTTTTTCAACATTTTCTCTATAGGTTTCAGCTCTAGAAGTTGTATCTGAGTCAATTCTCATAATTTGAAAATCTGGAAATAAAGATTTAGTTTCTTCTTCTAATTTTTCAGTTCCCATTCCAAATTGTCTTATATCTCTACTGCCACAATTAGGACAAGTACTGGGTGTTTTTTCCATATGACCACAATAGTGGCATTTCAATAAATTATTTTTTTTATGATAAACCAATGAAACATCACATCTATGACATTTAGAAGTATAACCACAACTTCTACAAGTAACAAATGTAGAATATCCTCTTCTATTCAAAAATAATAAAATTTGTTTATCTTTATTTAACGACTCCTTCATACTAGCCATTAGATCAAGGGAAAAAGCTGTCTTATTTCCAGATTTAAGCTCCTCTCTCATATCTGTTACCATTATTCTTGGCATTTTAACTTTATTAGGTCTTTCTTCAATTACATGGAGCTCATAAATCCCATTTTTAGCTTTATAAAAAGTTTCTATAGAAGGTGTTGCTGATCCTAAAACTAATTTAGCATCTGGAGTTCTTTCAATAATAAACCTAGCTACTTCCCTTACATCGTATTTGTTGTAATTATCCAATTTGTAGCTATCGTCATGCTCTTCATCAACGATTATTAATCCTAAATTAGACATATTTGAAAAAATAGCTGACCTTGTGCCTAATAAAATTCGTGCTTGATTTAATTCAATTTTATTTATTTCAGTTAAACGTTTTTTTCTAGTTAATTTAGAATGTATTATTGCTACTAAGTCACCAAATCTTT
>JAAYEN010000217.1 GCA_012728775.1 Tissierellia bacterium | reverse complement strand
TGATTATAGTTTACACTACAATTATTAACTCTATAGTTATATTCTTAGCAATATTAATTTTATCTAATATGGGAATAATTTAGGAGGAAGAATGAAAAGCTATTTTTATTATGAAAGCCCAATTGAAACTTTAACATTAACATCAGAAGGAGAGAATTTGATAGGCCTAGATTTTGGGAAAGTTCAAAAAGAGGGAAAAGAAGAAAAAACTAAAGTTATTCAAGATGCGATAGATCAATTAGAAGAATATTTTCAAGGCAAGAGAAAACATTTCGATTTACCACTTAAATTTTACGGAACAGAATTTCAAAAAAAATGTTGGAATGCATTAATTACTATACCTTATGGAGAGACTAGGTCTTATAAAGACATGTCGGAAATTGTAAATTGTCCAAAAGGATACAGAGCAGTAGGACTTGCTAACAATAAAAACCCCATTGCAATAATTGCTCCCTGTCATAGAGTCATCGGATCTGACGGAAAACTAGTTGGATTTGGTGGCGGGTTGGATAAAAAAGAATTTTTATTGAATTTAGAAAAAAAGAACAAATAAAAGATTTATAGTAAAAAACATTTAGCGAAAGTTATAGCTAAATGTTTTTTTATTAGTATAAATAATTATTTAATTTAACTTGATTTATGACACTGTGTCACTTATACTAAAATGGTACTGTTTTATCGCGATAAAATATAGGAGAAATTATGGCAAAAGATACATTTAATAATTTAAAACCAGAAAAAAAAGAAAAAGTAATTGAAGTATTGAAAAAACTTTTTCAAGAGAAGCCTTTTCATGAAGTTACAGTATCAGAAATTGTAGAAAAGCTGGGTATAGCCAGAGGGAGTTTTTATCAATATTTTGAAGATTTAGAAGATGCTTACTTCGAAATACTCAATCAGGAAGTTGTTGACATTCATAGAGTATTTGTGAATATCATTCAACATGATTATGAAAGTCTGGAGCAGGCTTTAATTGATTATGGAAAGGAGCTTTCTGAGATTCTATTCGAAAAAGAAAGTTATATGATCTATAAGAATAGTTATCTTTATTGGGATGAAAATTTAAATGAAAGATGGATTGGAGTTCACGACTATCATGGGAAAGTAATTACAGGTGATAAAAAGATAGGTGGACTAGATTTAGAACAAATGCATTATCTTAAGGGAGTAATTCATACAATTATCAAAAGAAATTATAAAGAAAATTGGACGAAGGAAGAATTTATTAAAAAATATCAACAATATGTTTGTTGGATAACAAAAGGAGTTAATTAGATGGCAATATTTGAAAGTATTTTTGATATATTATATTTATCATTAGTTATTGGACTGGGAAGTAGACTTTTACTAGAAAAGAAAAAGGGAGCTAAGTTGTTTGGCTCAATGGCAATTTTATTAGGTCTTGGGGATGCGTTTCATTTAATTCCAAGAATTATATCCCATTTAAGTCCTCTAGGCTTTGAAGGACATAGTTTTGCATTATCTTGGGGGCAATTTGTTACAAGTATTACTATGACATTTTTTTATGTATTTTATTATTATTTTTATCGAAATCAAAGTGGAGACCGAGATAATACGAAAAGGATAATTGTATACGTATTAGCGGCTTTAAGAATTGGATTAGTTTTACTTCCACAAAATGGGTGGGGAAATGTACCTGGGAATTATCTTTTTGGAATTTATAGAAATATACCTTTTGCAATTCTTGGAGCATTACTCATATTTTGGTCCTACAAAGAAAGAAACAAAGAAGGACTTAATCATATGTGGCTGTTAATACTATTGAGTTTTTTATTTTATATACCAGTAGTGTTGTGGAGCGAACAATTCCCGTTAATAGGAGCGTTAATGATGCCTAAGACAGCTGCTTATCTAATGATAGTTGTGTTAGGATATAAATATTTTGTAGGAGAATTTAAAGGGTCAAATATTTTGGGAATAGCTTTTCTAAACTCTATTATGGGTTTAACTGGTGGAGCATTTTATAGAGAATTTTCCAAGTTTTATAATTATACTGAACCTAGTCATTTAGGAAAAGTTCATGTTCATACTTTGGTTCTAGGATTTGCAGTGATGCTTATTATATATTTAATTACAAAAAGTTATGATAACGAAACAATTGGAAAGTTAAAGAAACCAATTTATATTTACGTATCTGGCTTCACGCTGTCAGTTGTAAATATTATGGTAATTGGTATTTATGAAGTAGTAAGTATGGGTCAAGAAACTATAAATAGACCAGTAATCGATGGAATCAGTGGAATAGGGCATATAATCATAGCTGTAGGTTTAGTATGGACCATTGCTAAGATTTATGAAATTGAAAAAAATCAACCAAAAGAAGTAGCCATTAACTAAATAGTAAATCAATAGAACCCTTGAGGGATTAAGAAATTATCTTAATCCCTTTTTAATATTAATATTTTATTGCAATAGGGGACAAAAACGTATAGAATGTACTTATCAAACAAGTACACTTTAGAGAGGATTTATAATGGAAATAATAATCTCAAATAATAGAGATAAGCCTATATATGAACAAATAACTGAACAAATTAAGTATATGGTAATGAGCGGTGAGTTAAACTCTGGAGAAAGAATTCCTTCCATAAGAGCTTTGGCTAAAGAATTAAAAATAAGCATTATTACTGTGCAAAGAGCTTATGAAGAACTTCAACGAGATGGATTTATCGAAACAGAGATTGGTAGAGGAACTTTTATAGCTAATCCCAACAAAGATTTACTCCTAGAAGAGAAGATGAGGCTTATTGAAATTTTAATTGAAGAAGCAGTTGATAAAGCTAAAAGTGTAGGTATAGATTTGGAAAAACTAAAGGATATAGTTCAAATTATTTACATGGAGGAAGAATAGATGAACGCAATAGAATTAAGAAATGTATACAAAGATTTTGGAGAATTTTCATTAAAAAATATCAATCTAAATATTCCATGCGGTTATATAGTAGGTTTAGTTGGGGAAAATGGATCTGGAAAATCTTCATTAATAAAAACGATACTTAATTTAGTTAAGGCAGATAAGGGCGAAGTTAATATTCTTGGTGAAAATGATTTGGAGAATAATAGAGAGGTATTGGGAAAAACTGGGGTTTTCCTAGATGACTTTTACTTACCTGTAGAATTTACTATAATTCAGATAGAAAATATTATGAAAGATATTTATTCTAACTGGGAATCAGATAGGTTCTTTGATTTAATTGAAAGATTTGATTTACCATTAGATAAGAAAATCGGAGAATTTTCCAAGGGAATGAAAGTAAAAGCCACGTTAGCTATAACACTATCCCATAATGCTTCGTTGCTGATCTTAGATGAACCTACAAGTGGGCTTGATTCTGTTATAAGAAATGAACTTTTGGAAATATTTCTAGATTTTATGCAAGAGCCTAATAATTCTATTTTATTATCTAGTCATATAAGTTCAGATCTTGAAAAAATTGCGGATTACATAGCATATATAGAAGATGGAGAAATTCTTTTCGTAGAGTCTAAAGATACAATTATTTACGAATATGGAATTATTAGATGTAAAAAATCTCAGTTAGGTGAAATTGATTTAAAAGATATCATAGCTTGTAAAGAAAATAGTATGGGCTACGATATTATTATTTCCAACAAAAATTATGCAAGGAAAAAATATGAAAACTTAACGATAGATGATGTTAATATAGATGAATTGATTTTAACAATGAAAAGAGAGAGGTTGGAAAAATGATAGGATTTATAAAAAAGGATTTACATCACTGGTTGGTTAATCTTAACTACAATATGATTTCCTTATTCATAATTACTTTAGCTTTATTTATGTTTACAGGCAATAATTTTCTAATTGTAATGGCTCCGGCATATATTGGAATGAATGTTTTAAGATCTCCACTAAGAGATTATTACAGAGGATGGGATAAATTTGCTTTAAGTACTCCCCTAGATAGAGACACTTTAGCAAAATCAAAATACATACTATATTTCTTTATTATAATAGCTTCTGCAATTATCTTTACAATACTTTCTTATTTTTTAGACATTATATTAGAAAAGTTATTATTAAATTATAGGGGAAATAATATGCTAGATACGTTATCATTGGTATCCACATCTTTCGTAATGAACTTTTTAAGTGGGGCCATTGTTTTTCCAGGATATTACAAGCTAAATCCGGAAAAAATTTCTGTGATACAATCAGCATCATATACTGTTATAGCTATAATTAATTATCTAATTATTGTATTAATAAGGGATAAAAATTTTGAAATTCTAGTTCCATATTTAGTAATAATGGTTTTTGCATCTATAATTATTTATACATTTTCATGGTTTATAACAAAAAGTATTGTAAATAATAAAGAATATGCATAGATATTTTAAAGAGAGGAGAAATAAATGATTTTACATTGTATGAAAAAAGAAACTTGGAAAGAGAGAAAGAATAAAAAAGAATGGGGATATAGGGATATTGAAAAATTTGGATTTGTTCATTGTTCCACTTTAAACAATATTGGATATGTGACACCTAATTGGAAAGAACTCGACGATGAGTTAGTTATAATATGTATAGATGAGAATAACTTAAGCTCTGAAGTGAAATTTGAAGATTTGGACAATTATGGTATTGAATACCCTCATGTTTACGGAGCAATAAATAACAGTGCGATCATAGCAGTTTTACCGTATCTAAAGGATAACGAGGGCAACTGGATAATGAATAAAGAATTGCCAAATTTAGACAGTACTTATATTTAAATATATATTTTGCAGCAGTTAATTATTACTATAGAAATAGCTAGGACTTATCCTATTAAGATAATTCCTAGCTATTTTCAAACCAAAATTGTTTATTCTTTTCTAAGCATTTCTTCTAAAACTACTTCATCTGTTGTTTTCATACCACATTTTGCAATATTTCCAACTGTAATTATTGTTTCGTCTAAATTTGATTTTACGATTCCGTCTCCAGCTTCAAAGTTTTGGCTAGCTAAAGCTTGTTTGTAAGAGACTGCAGCATTTCTAACACTTGATGCAATTTTGCTTGCACATGATGGCTTCGCTCCGTCGCAAATCATTCCGGAATTTGTTGCTAAGGCGTTTGAAATAGTTCCTTCTAACACTTCTTTAGAGTCTCCATTTAGAAAACCTACTCCAGCAATTGCTCCCGATGCAGCTGAAACTACACCACAGTAGGCGGAAAGTTTACCTATTCTTTCCTTAATATAAAGGGATATCAAATTGGCAAATACTAATGCTCTGTATAATTCTTCATCTGAAAAATTATTATCTTTTGCGTAAACTATTACTGGCACAGCGGTAGTTATACCTTGATTACCACTTCCTGAATTAATTACAACAGGTAATTCGCAACCACTCATTCTTGCATCTGATCCAGCAGCAGCATATGCAGCCAATTTATCAAAGTAATCTTGGCTATTCATACCTAAAATGACTGAACCAATGTTGGACCCCCAGTTATTTTCAAGACCTTCTTTAGCAATTTTTAAATTATATTCGATTTGAGTATCTAGAATGTCTTTTACTTCTGTATAATCTTCATTTTTTGCAAAGTCATAAATTTTATCAAAGGACAGATCTATATGACGTCCTTCTTCATCTTCTACATCTTTTTTAAAGATAACTTCGCCATTTTTTTCAATTAAGATGACATTCGTATGAGCATCTCTGATTACGACTTTTGACGATTCTTCTCCTGAAAACATTTCAATATCGATATAAAGTCCAGTCAAATCAGGAACTAGATTAACTTCTACGATTCCATTTTCGATTAATTCATCACAATATTCTAATTGAGATTTATCTACATTTGAAAGAACTTCTAAATCTTTTTTTGCATCACCAAGTAATGCTCCTGCAACTACTGAAATTTCAATTCCTTTTCTTCCATCTGTTCCTGGCACTTTAACGCTATGAGCGTTTTTTATCATATTGCCAGATAGGTTAGTAATTATTTTATCTGGATTTTTCCCCAGAATATCTTTCGCCTTTGCAGCTGCTAAAGCAATTGCAATAGGCTCGGTACAGCCGAAGGACGGTACCAATTCTTCTTTTAAAAATTCAATATAATTCATAATAAGCTCCCCTCAATTATACTTCTTCTGTTGGTGGAATATATGGAGGATTGTTTCCTCTGCCTGGAACTTTGTTAAATAATCCGGTTACCATTAGTGCGATAGCTCCGTCTCCTGTAATATTACATGCTGTTCCGAAACTATCTTGTAATGCGAATATTGAAAGCATTAAACCAGTACCAGTGTCATCAAATCCTAAAACTGATATGATAAGTCCTAAGGATGCTACAACGGTTCCTCCTGGCACTCCTGGAGCACCTATTGCAAATATACCCAATAAGAATATAAATAGTAGCATATTTCCGGTAGAAGGCATTTGTCCATATAATATTTGTGATACTACCATAACAAAAAATGTTTCTGTAAGTACTGATCCACATAGGTGAGTAGTTGCACATAATGGAATTGTAAAGTCACGTACTTGTGGGTCAAGGGTTTTTGCTTTGCTTGCTGATTTTAAAGCAACTGAAAGTGTTGCAGCTGAAGACATAGTTCCAAGAGCGGTAACATATGCTGGTCCATAGTGTTTTAAAACTTCCATAGGATTTGTTTTAGATACAGCTCCTCCAATAGTATAAAGAAAAGCTAACCAAATATAATGTCCTACAATTACGATTAATAATACTTTAAAGAATACTGGCAATTCGTTAATAATTACTCCTTCATATGCAAGTTCTGCAAATGTAGTAGCAATGTAAAATGGAAGAATTGCAATAACTACTCTATTAACTATTTCTAAAACAATATCGTTAAATTCTAATAACAATTTTTCCCATGCTTCTGATTTAGTCCATATTACAGCCAAACCTATAAGTACTGCAGTTACTAATGCGGACATAACTGGCATAATAGGAGTAATCTCTAAATTAAATAATCTCTCAGGAATAACTTTACCATCTCCTGTAGCAGCTGCTATGTTTAAAAATGGAATAATTATTCTTCCAGCGATAAAGCTAAATAATGCAGCACCTACTGATGAAATGTAACAAATAATAAGTGTAGTAGATAGAGCTTTACCAGCATTTTCTTTTAATGAAACTATTGCAGGTGTAATAAAACCTAAAATAATTAATGGAACTATATATCCAATTAAATTACCCATTATAGATTTTAGAGTGCTAATTATTACAATAATAGATTCACTAGAAACACTTCCGATTAGGATACCAATAATAATACCGAGTAATAACTTAAATAATAAACTATCAAAAATTCCTTTCTTTTTCATAAAATCCTCCTTTTAATATAAATTATTATGATGCTTATATTAATTGCAATTATCGTGCCAAAATTTATCATGAGTATAAGCCATTTAAGAAAGCGTTATTTTGCAATTTTGCAAATTCGATAAAAATATTTTGCATTTATGAGAATTTTATATTAATATGAAGACGGTGATAAAATGATAAACAAAATTGATCGTATTAAATATTCTGTACAAGAGGTATGTGAAGCAGTAAGTGCAATACTATCTGTAGATGTAACAGTTGTAAATACAAATTTGGAAAGAATAGCAGCTACTGGAAAATATAGATCTGAAATTGGAGCTAGACTTCCAGATGGGTGTTACTACTCTATGATATTAGAAAATGGCAAGTTAAATAACTTGGATAATCTAGTGGAAAAAGAAAAGTGTAAAAATTGTAAATCAGTAAACGAATGTGAAGAATTAGCTACTGTAGGTTATCCTATTATTTC